>NZ_JBPLBA010000205.1:0-42711 GCF_054039375.1 Desulfomarina sp.
TCAAATGAAAAAGTGTCAGTCCAGATCATTTTATAATCAGTCTAAAGTGATTTTTGAAATACGCCTGATAAAACAGGCCCAATCCCCAGACTCACAAATAACAGGCTGAGTTTCATACGTAATCAGAGTTATTTTTAAATTTGACCCGGCAACGCCCAGGTGGAACGCTGATTACGTACAAAACTCAGCTTGATACTTGTAGATTTGGGGGTGATTGACGTGAAGCATCCTGTTTTTCTGGAATACTTTGATTATAATGACCTGAATAACCCGGAAATGACTCCCAGGCACTTCAGTTTCTTTTGGCCGGGTTGAACCACGACGGCTGCAGTCAAGCCCCCATGGACGGATTTTCAACGTCTCTCGGACAAGGTCAGAACGGGACTCATTGCTGAAATTAACGACATAGACATGGAATTAGAAACCATGTGAATTGTTCGACTGGTTCTAAAGCAGGAAGTGCTGAAAGGGTGGAGATGATTTATGGGATAACAGGTGATTCTAGCCTGCCTGTCGGGATCAGAATTATTCAGGTATATTCCATAATGCTTATATTGAAAAAGAGTGAATCAGTTATGGTATCAGGGCTGATCCAGAGATCAGGGAATCAGGACATGCCGGAAAAGACTTGTGCACATCAGCATGATTGAGTATTACCCGTAATGAATAATTGAAGGAATTCCTGTATATACTCTATCATTAAGGAAGACTGAAGTCGAATAATCACAATTACAGGTAAATCCTGCAATTGACATGTTCGGAGGCTGCGCCTTATCTGCTGGAGATGTAAGGTTCAATAGGGCTGACAAGCCATTGAAAACGAAGCTTACATTTTTTATTTTCCGAAGTGCAGGAACAAGGGGTAAATATACTCCCAGGCGCTACATTTCCACGGTCTTTTTGGTGATTGTACTGGCCGGCCGGGTCGAACAAAAGAGACCATGAAAATTTCAGTTCAGAGGTGATAACGCATAGAGTCATAAATTGTGTGAACAGTTGCTATTACCGAAACAAGCGTTCAATCTCAGTAAGGAAGTATGAAAGCAATTAACTGGTTTTTTTCCATAGTTGATCAGAAAAACTGCCCTCTGTACGAGGTCGGTGAAAAACTGATTCTGTCTGAAAAAACACTTTCCTGTCCTGACGGAAAAGAGGTTTGCCTAATTCTGGTTCGAGACATGACACAATTGCTGTTTCAGTTACTTGATGATACGTCGGCCGGGGGAACACTGCCTGAGGATAAGGTTTTTAACTGCAGCGGATGTACCGGTCTTATAAAATTTTCCCCTTCCGCAGAAAAGGATTCAAAGTCTTCTCTCACGGGTACGGAGGCGGTTGTCGGTTCTGTTCTTAAGGCGATTTTTTCTAAAATCGGTGCCAGTCCGTTTCTCAAAGCACTTCCAACCGATCAAATCGAAGAAATATTGGCTCATTTCAGGGAAATAACTTTGATGGAAGGTGCAGTCCTGATTCGGAAGGGAGAACAGAATTTCAATTTATATCTTATAGTGGAAGGTGAATTTCAGGTTGAAGATGAAGCTGTTGTCCTTGGTGTACTCAAGACAGGAGAGTTATGCGGTGAGATGAGCTATCTCGGAGCGGATGTCGCTGTGTCTACCGTGAGAGCCGTGAAGAAGTCAAAAGTTCTTGCCATTGAGGGAGATGTTTTTGGTCGTCTTCTCGGGAACAATGGGTCCGTACAGGCTTTTGTGGCAAAACTGCTTGCCGGACGGCTCAGAAAATCGAATGCCGCTCGTTCCAGGGACTTTGAAGCATGTATGAGCGGGAGACTGGATCAAATTGTGCCGGCGGAGCTTTTTCAGATTTTTCATATGCATCAGAAGACCGGAGTCTTGACGATGGAACTGCCAGAAGGTGAGGGTAAAGTTGCTTTTCGTGAAGGCTGTCTCATCAATGCAAGTTACGCCGGGGAAAAAAACCAGGAAGCAATTTTTAAAATACTTGGTGAAAACAAGGGGCTGTACAGGTTTACCACAGGACTGTCTCCACGGGATATGAAGGCAGCAGAAATTGGTGATTTCATGATGCTTCTGATGGAAGGCGTAAAAAGGGTTGATGAAGATCTGGAAAACGGGGATTCATGAAAAATCTTTCTGAAAAGGAGGCAAATCAAGAATTTCCATAAAAGACGACACATGATATTTCCCGTTTAAGTCAGGATTCTTGAAGGCAATGAGATCCACATTGCATGAAGCTGCATGCTGTTCATCTATGATGGAATCACCGATGAATATTGCGTTGCCAGGGAAACAGCTGTAAAAGTCAAGTATTTCAAGCAGTGCATCTGGCGCAGGTTTTGGTCTGGAGGCGTTGGCGGCGGTCATGACTTTGCCGAAATAACGGGAGAGGCCAAAGGATTCAAGAAGAGGTTGCATTGTATTGGTACGGTTGGTGGAAATGGCCAGGGCGTAGAGTGGGTTGACCTGTTCGAGAAAAGGTAACAGGTCTGGCTCCATGGTCATGTACCTGAGAAATGGATCATAGCTGATTTTTTGTCTGAATTCATGTATATCCTGAATTGAGATGTCTTTATATTTTCTGAAAATATGGCTAAGGGATTCATCAACACTGTGCATGTGTACAAAATCAGCTTCTTCATCACTCATCTCACAGCATTTGAACTCTTTTAGAAGATAATTATAATATTTTCGGTTCGCCTCTTTCGAATCAAACATTACTCCATCACAATCAAATACTATAAGTTTCAGCATGGCCTGTTAATGTGTTTTAAAAGGAATAGAGTTCCTTCTGGAGGAAGTCTATGGAAAAGAGCAGCAGTTTTTCGTCATTCTTTAGATTCTTCTTTTCGGCTGCAGTGAGTGTGTTTTTGTGAATTTTACCTGAAAAAAGCTGTTTTCTGAAGGTGTCGAGATCATACAGGGCCAGAATAAAGAGTTCTACCTGTTGTGGTGATGGCCGATAGCCATTACGAACAGCATCGTGCTGCAGAATACAGGCAACAGCATCATTGTACCTGTTGTATTGCAGAAGCCCCTGTTCCCGACTGTAACTGACGGGGGTCTGTTTATGGTTTTCTTCAAAACCCCGGCAGTGTTTTTCTTTCATGAGGACATGGAATTCCTCGATTCCTTCACTGTTACGTATGACTGCTCTGCCAAGGGGATATGCCCGGCAGGCGGATGGGCGGTTTTCATAAACGGAGCAGCCGTTTTTTGTGATAAAGGCGCAGCTGGCCCGTCCGTCATCAACCATGGTCAGGTAGAATTTCGGGAAGGGGTCTTCAGGAGCGTGTTCCATGAGAATGTATTGATCGAGCAATTCCCTGGAGGACAGGCCGGTTCCTTTGCGCAGACGCAGGACATCGTATGGTGTGAGTGCCAGCTCCAGCATTCTGCAGCAGTCGGTAAAACAGGAAACGCCCCTGTGGCAGGAAAAAGAAAAACCAGTTTCTCCGGCAATTCGTGTTACAAATTCCGGGAGCTGTCTGTCGGTTACCATGATTCAGGTTTTATACTTTTTTCGGCTTCCAGAGAGTGAGAAGCGGGCTTGCTATGAATATGGAGGAATAAGTTCCGACAACTATACCTGTCAGCAGCGCAAAAGAAAAATCATGGATTACAGATCCGCCCATGAGAAAGAGTGCCAGCAGTGTAAGGGCGGATGTCAGCGAGGTTACAACCGTACGGCTGAGTACCTGGTTGATACTGTCATTAATGGTTGATGCCAGATCCCTGGCACCTGTTTTACGCATATTTTCCCTTATCCTGTCAAAAACGACCACCGAGTCATTGAGGGAATAACCGGCAAGAGTCAGAAGAGCGGTTACAATAAGCAGGGTGATTTCAACATTCATAATCCAGCAGATACCAAGAACCACCAGAACGTCATGGAAGGTGGCTATTGCCGCTGCAAGACCAAAACGGATGTCAAAACGCATGGCCAGGTAAATGATAACCCCGGCAAGGGAAATAATGATGGCCTGGATGGCTTTATTTCGTAGGACGGCACTGACCGATGAACCGATTTCAGACTGGCTTTCCAAAACAAAATTCTTATCGGCAAGATGGTCTGTTTTCGAGAGAATATTGCCAACGGTTTCACTGAGATTACCAACTACTTTTTCAGATTTTTTGATCTTGACGATCAGGCGATGTTCATTCTCAACTTCCTGGAGATTGACATTTTTCATGCCGTTTTCGGCAAAGGCCTTTCGAACCTCACCCATTTTGAAGTCCCGGCTCGCCTTGTACTGGAGAAGAGATCCACCTGAAAAATCAACCCCCATATTGGCCTTGCCTCTGGCTATCTGAATAAAGGCGATCAGGCCAATGGTTACAAGAACCGCAGAGAGGGCGTAGGTGATGTTTTTGATTTTCAGGTAATCCAGATTCGGCCGTTTGGAAAACTGGAGAAAGTTCAGCTTTTTCATGGGCCGTATGGTGTTGAGGGTATCAAACATGAGTCGTGAATAGAACAATGAGGCAAAGAGGTTGAAGATAATTCCCAGGGAAAGAGTAATAGCAAAACCTTTAATTGGCCCGGTTCCGAACATGAACAGGGCCATGGCTGTGATAAGGGTGGTCACCTGGGAGTCGACAATGGTGAGAAATGCCTTGCCAAAGCCGGCATCAATACTTGAGCGAACCGACTTTCCAAGAGCATACTCCTCTCGCATTCGTTCAAAGATGAGAACATTGGCATCAACCGCCATGCCTATCGAAAGTACAATACCTGCAATACCCGGAAGGGTAAGTGTGGCATTGAGGATTGCCAGGCCGGTGAACAGAAGGAGAATGTTGAGGATCAGAGCACTGTTGGCAATCAGGCCCGATGTTCTGTAGTAGATCATCATGAAGCCGAGAACAAGAATTGAACCGAACAGGCCTGAATAAATGCCCTTGGTGATGGAGTCCTGGCCGAGGCTGGCTCCAACCGTCATGTTCTGTATGATGTCAACGGGTGCCGGCAGGGCACCCACTCTCAGGACAATAGCAAGATCTGCTGCCTCTTCATGGGTAAAACTTCCAGAAATCTGGGCCGATCCCCCAAGAATACGCTCTCTGATGACGGGAGCTGAACGGACTATCTCGTCGAGAACTATCGCCATCCTTCTGCCCACATTCTTTTCCGTGAGCGAGGCAAAGACTTTACCGCCCCGGCCTGTCATATCCAGGCTGACGTATGGCTCATTGAAAGTACCACCAATTCTGACCTGAGCGTCCTTGATCATTTCCCCGGTCATGAGTGTTTTATTTTCAAGAAGCAGTGGGGTCATTGTCTCCCGACCGGTTTTTTTATCGATGTTTTTCTCAAAATGAATGGATGTATTTTCAGGCAGCCTTCCCTGGAGAGCACGATTCAGTTTGAGGATTGATTCGCCATCTTTCCATTTACCGGAAGCACGAACCTGGTCTACCAGTTGTTTCAGGTTCAGTCCTGCACTTTCCGCAACAAGTTTGAACTCCAGCTGGGCTGTGTCACCAAGGAGTTTCAGGGCACGCTTTGGATCTTTTACACCAGGAAGCTGGATGACAATTTCATCATCACCCTGCCGGATAATAACGGGCTCGGCCACACCAAACTGGTCAATTCTGTTTCGGAGGATTTCAAGAGACTGTTCTACTGCGTGGGTTTTTATATAGTCCTTTTTCTCCTGTTTCAAGGTGAGAAAAATCCGGGGGAAACTGCCTTCCTTTGCCTCTATGCGGGGAGAAATATCAGGAAAATCTTCGGCGATGATTGCCTTGACTTGATCTAATGCTCCGCTGTTTGGGAGAGTGAAGATGATAGTGTCGGAAGATGGGGATGATGTCCTGACTGCACTGATTGACTGTTCCGCCAGAGTGTCCTTGAGATCGCCGGCTGCAAATTCAAGGGCATTTTCCTCAGCTTTTTTCAGGTTGACTTTGAGGATAAGGTGCATGCCTCCCTGAAGATCAAGACCGAGTCGAAGTCCTTCCGGCGCCATATAAGTTTTCCACCATGTCGGTGTCTGAGAATAAAATGACGGGACAATTGTAATGATTGCAAGGAGGAGAACAGAAGCCAGAAAAGCAAGTTTTACTTTGAGTAGAGTGTTCATGATACCCCGAAGGTAGGTATAAGTAGAAAAAAGAAAAGTAGAAAAAATAATTAAAACGTTGCAGCTATGTCAAACTCAGCGATTATAACGCAATAGCTGAATCTTGCAATACTCTGTCCTGCAAATTTTCTTATCCTTCCTGAAAATTTAGTTAATCCTGAACCCGTGAGCGTTCAATGGTGATGCATTTGATTTATGAATTTATATGAACTTTTCAAGTAATTACTCACATGTACCGCAGCTTTTCACGGTCTCTTTTGTCCGCATAGGTAGGCTGTAGCGAGCAAAAGAGCCTGTGAAAAGCTGTGGCACCTGTGAGTAATTACAGTTCAGGGGCAATAAAATCATAAAGTTGCTGCCCCTGTGATCAGTTACTTTTTCAGTTTGTTAGCCGAAGATAATCACGAAGCCATCACAGCTCCAGGTTAAAGGGAGCTCCGGGGCAATGGTCTTGCAGTAATTGTTCATTTCGGGACAGACACAAAAAAAGTACTGTTCTGACTTTGGCGGAGGGTGTCTGCAGTCAGGACAGCTGAAGTCAAGTTCCCATGGACGGGTTTACGGCGTCCCTCGGGCGAGGTTGGAATGAAATCCATCGCTTAAGTTAAGAGGCATTGGTTCAGTTGGTATAAAATAGTAGAGCTGTTGCTGCAGTTTTACAGGAGTTACGCTGGTTTTTTAATTCTGTTAATTGCTTCGGCCATGCATGCAGCCCCGAAACCATTGTCAATATTGACAACAGCAACGCCGGGTGCACAGCTGTTGAGCATGCCAAGCAGGGCTGCAATCCCGCCAAAGCTGGCACCATAACCAACGGAAGTGGGGACAGCAATGACAGGGCAGCTGACCAGTCCACCGATAACGCTTGGAAGGGCACCTTCCATACCGGCGGCAACAATGATAACAGCAGCATCGTTGAGTAGGGTTCTGCGGTTAAAAAGCCGGTGCAGCCCGGCCACACCGGCATCATAAAGGGTTTCTACGGGATGCCCCAGGGTGGAGAGGGTTATTCTCGCCTCCTCGGCAACAGGAATGTCCGAGGTTCCAGCGCTGACGACAGCCGTATATCCTCTGTAGCTGGCCGGAGATTCATTCTGTTCATTACAGGTCAGGATATGTGCATCCCGGTGGTAAGTGAGAGAAGGGAGGGCTTTTGTGACTTTGGCCGCCTTGTCTTCATTTACCCTTGTTGCCAGCAGAATCGTATTCTGCCTGAGGAAGGCGGAAGCGATGGAGATTATCTGCTCCGGTGTTTTTCCGGCACCGAAAATTACTTCAGGAATACCTGTTCGAAGGGTGCGTTGGTGGTCAAGACAGGCATCCTCAAGAGTCTCTGCCGGAAACGTGCTGAGCCTGTTGACTGTTTCTTCCAGTGAAAGTGTACCGTTTTTCAGATCGGTCAGCAGGGTTGTTAAAGTTTGTCTGTTCATGATTGGCTTTTTATTCAGGTAGTAATGAAACGTAACTGCTCACAGATTCCACAGATTTTACTCAAAAGAGATAAAGGTGCTTGCGAAAACGGCAGCCTGAAAGTAGACTTCAGGAGGCTGTCCGAAAAAATATCCTTTTCAGCGACTTTGTGTTGTTTTTAAAAATAATGTTTAATCTCACGTAGATGATTGTGCTTATTTTTCAAACACATTCTATTAGTGAATTTATTTGAACTTTTCAGGTTTTTACCCGAAAAAGAACACCGAATCCGTCACGGATTCAGGAAAATGGTTGTTCCCGGGAGGACTTTTAAGGTCCCTTCTGTTCCCTGTTTTATATTTTATTTAAAGAGGTCATTGTGTTTACGCAAATATATCTACTCCGTTTCCCGAAAGATACTTCAGACCAACCTTTTGTCTACAGGTTGGTCAAGGAATATGATATTGAATTTAATATTCTCAAGGCTGATATCCTTCTGCAGAGAGAAGGGGTTATGATCATTGAGCTGAAAGGCAGCAGCAAAAGTAATGTCAAGGCCGGGCTTGATTACCTCAGGGAAATGGGAATCAAGATAGAACGACTGGCAGCGCGTATCCGCCGTGACGATAGAAAGTGCTTCCAGTGCGGTGCCTGCACTGCGGTATGCACTCCCGGGGCGCTCTATATAAAACGCCCTGAAATGGAGGTGATTTTTGATGCTGAAAAATGCACAGGTTGCAGTTTGTGCGTTTCTTTATGTCCCGTCAGGGCCATGGAGGTGTCCCTGGGGGAAGACTGGGTATTGTTTGAGGCCTTCAAGGTGTGATTCTGTTCCTAATCATGCAGTAACAACTGTATTGTGATCTGTACGCATAAAAATCTGGACCGTGAAAAACAGGCCTGTGTAACCGCTTACCGGATTAAGGCTACCTGTAAAATCAGTGTTTGAATTCCTCCGCTGCACTGTCTGCTTCATCATTGGCAAAAAAAGACCAGTCGGGCAGATCTATTTTCGGGAACCATTTTGTCAGCTGTGACCTGGGTGGATCGCCGGCTTCAATCCTTGCCAGAAGTTTTTTTGCTTTTTCTGTTATTGAAGTATTCGGGTACATGGTCAGAATATATTTAAGACGAGTTTCAGCCTGATCGTATTTTTCCGTCCTGACATAATATTCCGCCACAAAAAATTCATGGTTGGCCAGAAACTCTGTTGCTGAAGCAATCAGTGATTTTGCCTCTTCAGTGTAGGGTGACTCCGGATAGGCTTTAAGCAGCTGTTTAAATAATTCAATCGCCTCAACAGCGCCAGAAGTATCCCTGTCAATTCTGTCAATGCGCTTGTAATTGCACATGGCTTTCTGAAACATGACATAGGGAATGGACTCGTTGGTCGGATGGTTATTCTCAAATTCTTCATACAGCAGCAGAGCCTCCTGGTAACGTCCCAGATGATAGCTGCAGTCTGCAGCCTTCAGTTCTGCAAGGGTGGCTTCCGGGCTGAAAGGATACCTGTTGAGTATTTCTTCAAAAAATTCTATTGCTGTGAAGTATTTCCCGACGTTGTAATCGTCCATACCTTTTATGGCAAGGCTTTTGGATGGAAGTTCCTGTGGCTCTTCCTTAGGTGTATCGGAGAGAAAATCAAAGGTGGATTTCAACTCGGCACACCCGGTGAGCAGAATGGTTGCCAGGCAGGTGGAAATTATAAGACGGAACAGCTGAATGTGCCGTGTTTTTTTAATTATTTCCATGGTATATTGTTGTTATGTGAAAGTCAGAACCTGGATTTTACGCAGTTCCGATCTGGTTTGCGCTGACAATCAGCAGCAGTTTATTTCGTATTACTTACAGGGCATCCTCAGGTTGTTGAGGTATTTTTCCGCTGCCAGTACCGCAACTGCTCCTTCACCAGCCGCATTGACAATCTGGCGAACGTCTTTGCTGCAGATATCTCCCGCAGCCATTACTCCCGGTACAGCGGTGCAGGATTCTATATCTGTTGGAATAAATCCCCATTTGTCAGCTTCGAGGAGGTCAAGGGGAAGAACTTCATTATTGGGGGTGACTCCAATCAGGATAAAAACTCCCTCTACTTCCAGGGTGGATGTGGAACCGTCTTTGTTGAGAAGTTGAAGTTTTTCCACACCGTTTTCCCCTTCGATTGCCGTAACCTGTGAGTTCCAGATAAAATCGATTTTTTCATTGGCAAAAGCAGTTTCCTGGACAATTTTTGTTGCCCGCAGTTCATCTCTACGGTGGATTACGGTAACACGACTGGCAAATTTGGTGAGATAATCGGCTTCCTGGACAGCGGTATTTCCGCCACCGATTACAGCCACATGCATGTTCCTGTAAAAAGGTGCATCACATGTGCCGCAATAGGAGACTCCTTTGCCGCGCAACTCGTGTTCACCAGGGACACCCAGCGTATTGGCACTGGCTCCGGTGCACAGAATAAGAGTGTCACAACTGACGGTCCTGTCTCCGGAGAGATGAAGAATTTTTTTCTTTTCATCGCTTAAATCAACCCTGGTGACTTCCTCAGTCATGATATTGAGGTCGAAACGTTTGGCGTGCTGGGTCATTTTTTCTACCAGGTCAAATCCGGATATTCCCTCAGGAAAACCCGGGTAGTTATCAACCCAGTCGGTAAGAAGAACCTGTCCACCCGGGGATCCTTTTTCAATCAGTACGTGATCAAGGCGTGCCCGTGCAGCATAGAGTCCGGCAGAGAGTCCTGCCGGCCCCCCCCCCAGTATAACAAGCTCGTAATGGTCTTTTTCTTTCATCTGTACGTCCATATGTGTGGGATATAAACAGAACAATGGCTGTCTGTTTCGTTACAGCAGCAGTGTAAGAAACAGGCAGCCAGAATCGGAAGGATCAACCTGCTTTGTTGATCAGATCAACCAGCTGGGATTTTCCTACTGATCCAGTGATCTGGTCAACGACTTCCCCATCCTTGAAAAGGATAAGGGTGGGAATGGCTCGAATACCGAATTTCCCGGGTGTCACCGGGTTATCGTCCACATTCATTTTTGCGATAGTGACTTTTCCATCATATTCTTCTGCCAGGTCCTCAATCACTGGTCCAATTGCCTTGCAGGGACCGCACCAGGGAGCCCAGAAATCCACAAGAGTAGGCTGTTCTGATTTTACTGTAGCATCAAACTCCGCATCGTTTAACTGCAGAACCTTATCGCTGGCCATGAGCATCTCCTTTGAGTTGGATATCGTATATAGTGTTATGAACCGGAAAACACCAATCTGCTTATGCCCAAATCCCGCAATTGGCAAATTTACTGGAAAAGCCCAGGCCAATGGTGCTGTTCAGTTTTTATACTTCAAACCATTGATAATGAAGCGGATCCAGTGAATTTATTGTTCCCAGGGGGCAAAGAAAAAACAGGATTCAGGTTATACTTTTTCGCCAGTTTACATGGTGCCCATTTTGCTGACAAGGAAAAACAGTTTTGCCGGGTGAATTGTTCCGGTTTCTGTTTCCGGCCGTGTTCATAACAATTCTTTCTGTGCTTTTGTATATTGTGCATAAATTCGAAAAAATCAAGGGGAGATGTGAAGAGCTGGTAATGGAAAAAATGAATTCATAAGAGCTGTTAATCAGGAATTGGGTGACATAAAAAGGAGCTCCATGCTATATTGTCATTCGGTTTAAAAAAAAATTGATTACCCATGAAACTCAGCCGAATTGTGGATGTGCCTGCTTTATCAGGTTGGTTTATGGTCAAAAATCACTGGAAATCTCAATTGACAAGAAATTTAAATGAAAAAGTGTCAGTCCAGATTATTTTCAAACCAGTACAATGTGATTTTTGAAATACGCCTGATAAAACAGGCAAATCCACAGGTTCACAAGTATCAGGCTGAGTTTTATACGTAATCAGATAAAAAAAGATGACGTTAGGTTTTTTTATACATCACAGGGGGGTTGTTATACCCGGAAAAAGGAGCAGTAATGGAAAATTCAGTTTCTCAGGATCTTTTTGAAAAGGCGTGTAAGGTAATTCCCGGCGGGGTAAACAGCCCGGTTAGGGCCTGTCGGTCGGTGGGCTGTGATCCTGTATTTATCGTCAAAGGTGAGGGGGCATCTGTTTTTGATGCGGATGGCAATGAGTATCTTGATTTTGTCTGTTCCTGGGGACCCATGATACTGGGACACGCTCATCCATCAACCGTTGCCGCACTGGGTGAGGCGGTAAAAGCGGGTACCAGCTTCGGAGCACCCACGCCATCGGAAATTGATCTAGCCGCCATGGTTGTGGAAGCAGTGCCTTCAATTGAGAAAGTCCGGTTTGTGAACTCGGGAACCGAAGCCACCATGAGTGCGGTAAGACTTGCGCGGGGATACACAGGTAAAAATGTAGTGGTTAAATTTGATGGCTGTTATCATGGACACGCTGATTCTTTTCTGGTGAAAGCAGGGTCGGGAGTACTTACCCTTGGAATTCCCGGGAGTCCCGGCGTGCCCGAAGATATTGTTAAGAATACCATCTCAATCCCCTATAACAACAAGGAAATTCTAGAAAAGACACTGCGTGATGAACAGCTTGATATCGCTTGTGTTATTATAGAACCAGTGGCGGGGAACATGGGGTGTGTTGCTCCCCGTGACGGCTTCCTGAAAAAGTTAAGAGAGTTGACCCGGGAGCTGGGTATTGTTCTTATCTTTGATGAAGTTATCACCGGGTTTCGACTGAGCTATGGTGGTGCCCAGGAATATTTTGATGTCATTCCCGACCTCACATGTCTGGGTAAAATAATCGGTGGCGGTCTGCCTGTGGGCGCCTATGGTGGCAGGGCTGAAATAATGAACCATATTGCCCCTGATGGCCCGGTCTACCAGGCGGGGACACTGTCCGGGAATCCTCTTGCCATGGCGGCCGGCAAGGCAACACTCGAGTTGCTGCAGCGACCCGGATTTTACGGAGATCTTGAGAAAAAAGCTGCCGGTTTTGCAGAAAAACTATCGGATGTTGCCGGGAAAACAGGAATGGATGTTGTGTTGAATCGGGTCGGTTCCCTGATGACATCATTTTTTACCGGAAATGATGTTGTTGATTTTGCATCAGCAATGAAGGCGGATACGGAGCGCTATGCATGCCATTACAGACAGATGCTTTCCCGGGGAATTTACCTGGCACCTTCCCAGTTTGAAGTGGCTTTTATTTCTGCCGCCCAGAGTGAAAATGATCTCGACAAGGCGGTGAAAATGACTGAATGGTCATTCAAAAAAATGCTGGAAAAGTGAAAATTCATTGACTTTGCGACGGAGTCATGATACCAAACTCCTTTATATTGTATAGAATTGAAGTTGTGTGAATTGAGGGGGTGAACAGAATGTCTGGTGTGAAAAAAGAATTTGTTCAACTCCTGGCCAATTATGGTCATATCGGTTTTACATTTGTAGCTTCAATTCTCATAGGTCTCGGTGGAGGAATTTACCTCGACCAGAAAGTGTTTGATGGCCGGACATCACCATGGTTCACTTTTGTCGGGCTGGCGCTTGGCATTGCCGCCGGGTATAAATCGCTTTTTGAAATTCTCTGGCGTGACAGGAATCTGGAAAAAAAGTCAGACAAAGAGGATCAGGGGGATTGAGTAAAGAAGAGTTTTCGTCCCTGCACCGGATGCAGATAACCTGCTGGTTTGTTCTGGCAATATTGATGCTGGGAGCATTCATTTTCAGTTCTGTTTCTTTTGCAACGGCTGTTTTTGCGGGAGGACTTATCGCAAATATCAGTTTTCTCGTTTCCCATAGAGACATTATGGGATTTATCGGGTCCATTACATCTCATGCAGACCCCGAGAGAAGGCAGGCTGAGGCGGATCAGGGCCGGAAGGGATACATTCTCAAATTCTGGCTGCGTATTGTAATTATAGGTATTGTATTGTTCTTTTTGATTCAAAGCAGAATGGTCAATATCTTTGGACTAATTTTAGGGTTGTCAACGGTAGTGATTGCGGTGGGTTTTGTTTCCATGGAACTGATCGGACGCTACTACTTCAGTGGGAGGAGGTAAAAAGGGTTATGGAACATCCGATACTATTTATTTCGATTATTCTTGAAAAGCTGGGGCTGCCGATACCACACGGACCGGTTGGACACACTTTTCTTGAGAAACTGTGCGAGCCGTATATGACATACACCTGGCTTGTCATGGCGTTTCTCTTTTTTGTGAGTAAACTCACACTTGGAAATCTTGAAATGGTTCCGGGTAAAGGCCAGAATTTCTGGGAGATTGTAGTCGGTGGAATGGATGATTTCTTTACTGAAAATATGGGCAGGGAAATGACCGATAAGCTTTTTCCCATGATAGCAACATTCGGTCTTTATATCGCTGTGGCGAACCTGATTGGACTCATTCCGGGATTCATGTCACCAACTGCCAGTATAAACACAACCCTGGGTTTGACTATTATTGTCTGGATAGTTCATCATATTATAGGATTCAGAGCCCATGGATTGAGTTATTATAAACATTTTGTCGGTCCTGTATGGTGGCTGTCCTGGCTTCTGCTGCCCATTGAAATTATCAGTAACTTTGCCAGACTTATTTCTCTCTCAATTCGACTTTTTGGCAATATCATGGCCAAGGAGACGCTGCTGACTATTCTTTTCATGCTGGCTGGAGCGTTTTTCGCGCCCCTGCCCATCATGATACTTGGTGTCCTTGTATCACTTGTCCAGGCAATGGTTTTTGTCTTGCTGACAGTGGTTTATATATCCCAGGCGGATGCTCATGCTCATTAAGGAGTCGCAGGATTCGGTTATATATGCAATAAAATAACAGTGTAAAAGCAGAGTGCTTTTTTGGAAATAAAGAAGAAGGCCAAATAACAATTTATTATTTTAAGGAGAAGAAAATGGAAGGAAATATTCAGTTAGCTCTTATATGTGTAGGCGCAGCTCTGTCAATCGGTCTCGCAGGTCTTGGAGCAGGGATTGGTATTGGTTCTGTTGGTAACGGTGCCTGTCAGGGGCTTGCCAGGAATCCGGAAGTTCAGCCCAAATTGATGGTATTTATGATTCTCGGTATGGCTCTTGCGGAATCAGTCGCTATTTACGGACTGGTTGTTTCTCTTATCCTCCTCTATGCCAATCCGCTGCTTGGATAGAAGAGACTGGTTTAAGCTTTATTGGATGTTTTCAAGGGGCCTGCAGAGAAGAATCTGCAGGCCCCTTTTTTTTACTGAATCCCTGGGCGCACAGGCGTAAAAAATGAGAAATGAAGAAGTTGATATTCTGATTCATCCCAGGCGGGGAAAACGGGAACCGGCCATCCCGGAAGTCGGATTGTTGCTTGTTAATCCCGGGGAAGCTGAAAAAGCCCATTTCTGCGTAAGAAACAGCGGGGGAGAGTCCAGGTTTCTCTTCAATTCGAATCTTTCAGTTAATTCTGAAAAAGGTTTTTTTGTTGCTGGACCTTCTATTGGCGCTCCAATGGCGACAATGACTCTGGAAAAACTGATAGCTCTGGGCGCAAAAAAGATTATTCTTTTTGGCTGGTGCGGGGCGATTGCCGAAAAGATGGCCGTTGGTGATATAATACTTCCCAATGGAGCAGTTGCTGGAGAAGGGACATCACGTTATTATCTGGAATCAGACGAAATTTCTCCATCACAAAATCTCTTGTCTCGGCTGGAACGCTTTTTTAACCAACATGATTATTCAACTGAAACCGGGAAAATATGGTCGACAGATGCGATTTATCGGGAAAGCAGGCGGCAACTGTTTTCCTTGAGAGATAAAAAGAATGTTGTGGGTGTGGATATGGAATTCTCCGCACTCTGCTCGGTGGCACAGTTCAGGCGGGCTGAATTCGCTGCAGTTCTGGTGGTTTCCGATGAACTTTATCATGCAGGCTGGAAGCCTGGGTTTGCGGCAACTGTTTTTAAAAGAACCTGCAGAGATGCAATTGGTCTGCTTTTAAATCAATTTCTCCCGGAGGGGATGTAAGGGATGCCCAGTTTTAATCTGATCAGTCTTGGATGTGCAAAAAATCTGGTGGATTCTGAAATTATGCTCGGCTGTCTTGCAGCAGAAGGCTGGGATTTGGTTGAATCACCGGAAGAGAGTGATCTGCTGTTGCTGAATACCTGCGGGTTTATTGAACCCGCCGTTGAGGAGGCAATTGACGAAATTCTGGAACTGGTCAGAATCAAGGAACTGTTTCCAGAAAAGAAGCTGGTAGTGGTGGGTTGTCTCGTTCAGCGCTATAAGGAAAAACTGGTAAAAAGTCTTCCGGAAGTTGATCTTTTTATTGGTACGGAAGGCGCGGCCGAGATAGCAGGTCTTGTTTCACCACTTTTTGCGGGGAGGGAATTTTCTCCAGTTGTATTGCCGGAACGGATGATTATGAACAGTACTCTTCCCCGTCTTATTTCTACCCCCGGGGCAAGGGCCTGGTTAAAAATAACCGAGGGATGTGACAACAGATGTGCCTATTGCATGATTCCATCGATTCGCGGTAATCTCAGGAGCAGGGCGGTAGAGGATCTTGTGGCGGAGGCACAGAATCTTGAGGGGCAGGGAATAAAAGAACTTTCCCTGATTGCACAGGATTCCACTGCGTATGGCAATGATCTTGGACAGGGGACAGATCTGGTGCAGCTTGTTCGGGAACTGCTTCAACATACATCTGTTCCCTGGTTGCGCCTTCTTTATCTTTATCCTTCCGGGATCACTGAAGAACTCCTTGAGTTGATCTCCACCAATCCCAGACTGGTTCCCTATCTCGATATTCCATTTCAGCATGTGAATGATAGAATATTGAAGAACATGAACAGGAGATATGGTGGGGATGAGCTGCATCTTCTTCTTGAAAAAATCAGAAAGGAGATTTCAGATATTGCCATCAGAACCACTTTTCTTGTGGGTTTCCCCGGGGAGACCGAAAAGGAATTTATGGAGATAGAATCTTTTCTCAGGGAAGAAATGATCGACCATGTGGGTGTATTCAGCTATGCCAATGAAGAGGGGTGTCCTTCGGAAAAATATGATGGACAGCTTTCCCAGGATGAAAAGAAGAGGAGATGTGATCATCTTCTCGCACTGCAGGCAGATCTTTCAAAGGATATACAGCAGAAATATGTGGGCAGGGTCGAGCCGGTTCTGGTTGAAGGGTTGAGTCGGGAAACCGAATTACTCCTGGAGGGCAGGACCAGATATCAGGCTCCGGAAGTAGATGGCTGTGTCTATATTAACGAAGGAAACGCAGCCGCAGGCGATATTGTGCATGTCAGGATCAGCAGTGCGCAGGTATATGATCTTGTGGGAGGGATCGTCACAGGAAATGACATGGCCTCCGGCTCTTGAGCAGTTTTCAGGAAACAACGCACACCACTTGTCCATGTGCGTTGTTTTATCGGAAGAGGCACTGAGGCAGGATTACTGCTTTTTGTTCGCGTTAACCTTTTCCCGCAGATCCTTGCCCACTTTGAAAAAAGGAAGTTTCTTGGGTTTTACCATTATTTTTTTTCCGGTTTTTGGGTTCCGACCTTCGTATGAATCATATTTTTTGATAACAAAACTGCCAAAGCCACGGATTTCAATACTTTCACCTCTTGCCAGTGCTTCTGTCATCGTTTCGATAACAGTTGTAGTGATTGCTGCTGCTTCGCGGTGAGGTATGTTTATTTCCTGTGCCAATGCCTCAATGAGTTCTGATTTGTTCATACTCAACTCCTGTCTTCGGAAATCAAATAGTGGTCCTTTACACGTTATGACGGCAAAAAAAACCGCCGAACGCAAAAAGTGAATGAAGTTCAAACCTTACACAAAAAGCCTCAGGGTCAAACAAAAATCTATTATAACAGTATGTTAGAAGAATGAAGTCTCTCTCCCTTGTCAGCGATCAAACTCCTAACTGTTTAGATTTAATCAGCTAATTATAGGTTTGTAAAGTAAATTCTATAAAAAGACTTTTTTTAGGTCTTCTCCGTCGAGCTTCCGGTAGTGCCCGGAGGGGAGCTTGCCGAGTTGAAGTCGACCATAGGCAATGCGTTTGAGATGGATCACGGGATGTCCGACTGCCCCGAACATTTTTCGCACCTGGCGTTTTCTGCCTTCGTGGATGGTGATACGGATTGTACTGTTTTTTCCCTTTTGAAAAAGGAATCGAATTCTGGCAGGCGCGGTCATTTTTTTTTCGAGCATAATTCCTTTTTCAAGCAGGCCAATCGTGGTTCGTTTGATATGTCCACGGACAACTGCCTCATAGGTTTTGTTTGTTTCAAAACTTGGATGCTGTACCTTCTGGGCAAACCGGCCGTCATTTGTAAGAATAAGGGCTCCTTCCGTATCGAGGTCCAGTCGACCGACGGGAAAGAGGCGGGTGTTGATATTTTTAAGCAGGTTTCTGACAACCGGTCTTCCCTGGGGGTCCGAGAGTGTTGTCACGTACCCTGCAGGTTTATTGAGCAGATAGTACTCATATTGTTCGTTCAACGTGACGGGGTGCCCGTCAAAGGTTACAGTGTGGCTGCCCGGAGTGATTTTTACTCCGGGCTGATCAACAATTTTACCGTCAATCCTGATTCTTCCAGCCAGGATGAATTCTTCACATTTCCGTCGGGATGCCACTCCGCAGCTGGCCAGGTATTTCTGTAATCTCACCGGATTCTTCATCGCCATCGGGCCGGAATAAGATTTGTGAATTTTTTATCCACCAGTTGTTTAGTTTTTTGATCCACTTCAAGTATATCGGTGTACCAGGGTTTCATTCGACAGTCGAATACGATCGGAGGGGTCAGTCCCACGTGGAACCTCTGTACAGTGGTGGCTTTGCAGTGAATGTCGGCAGCAGGCTCAAAACGGGTGAAAAAAGTCCAGAGAAAATCCTGCATGCTGCGTGTAGTTTCATTACAGTTGTCCACCAGGATGATAACGGGCCAGTTTGCTAATGTTTTGTTTTCTGCAAGTTCCCGGGCAAGGGTTGCATTTTCATCGTATGGTTTCCCCTGAATGACAAGAGTCCCAGGTAAAAAAACGATAGGTCTGCTGCAATCTCCGGGCAGTTCTCCCGTGAATTCACCGGGAAGCTCACGTTTTTTCTCTCTGCCAAGTCCCATGAGCATGGCCTTGGATCCTTTGTTGACTGAAGGGCCGGTATAGTCAAGAGTATCCTGGGAGACATTGGCAAAAACGAAGAGATCGCGTTGCCATTCGACCCGTTCCAGAATATGAGTCCACAATCTGCCGAAATCTGAGATATCCACGTCACCATCGGTGAGAAGAAGGAACTTGGTGAGGGAAAGCTGTCCTTCACCGAGTATTCGCAGACCGCAGCCAAAGGCCTCCCGTGGATATCTGTCACATACACGGGCTGCGGCAAGGCAATGAAATCCTGTTTCTCCATAAGTCTTCAGTTCTCTGACTCCTTTCATGACCAGGGGGAAAAGAGGAGAGAGCAGCTCCTGCAGGTAGTCGCCGATAAAAAAATCTTCCTGTCTGGGTCTGCCGACAACTGTTGCGGGATAGACAGCATCTTTTCTGTGGTAAAGATGGCTTACCTGGAAAACAGGATAGTCGTGTTTCAGTGAGTCGTAGCCATAATGATCTCCGAAAGGACCTTCCGGGTGACGGAGGTGGGGTGGTACCTGGCCTTTAATGGCAAATTCGGCGTTTGCCACAAGCCTGTGACCACCCCGGGGGTCATCAACCATTTTAAGTTTTTCACCAAGAAGCAGAGAGGTGAGAATAAGTTCGGGAAGATCTTCGGGAAGCGGTGCAATGGCGGAGAGCATGAGTGCCGGAGGGCCTCCGATAAAAAGTGTCAACGGCAGGGGCTGGTTTCTCTTTTCCGCTTCAAAATAGTGGTTGCCTCCACCCTTGTGAATCTGCCAGTGTATTCCGGTGGTCGTGTCGCTATGTCGCTGTATGCGGTACATCCCTAGATTATGGGCTCCGCTCCGGGGATGCTCTGTATAAACCAGAGGCAACGTGACAAAGGGACCACCATCGCTGTGCCATGATGTGAGCATGGGCAGGGAACTCAGTTTTGCAGGAGATTGGAACTTCTCGAGGATGGGTCCGTTCTTTACCGTTTTGAGGCCGATTTTCATTCCGTCGAGGAAAAACCCGCGGTTATCCCAGAGTTTTGCCAGCGAAAGCGGCATGATTGATTCAGCAAGCCGCACAAGGTCGCGTACGAATTGCTGCGGCTTCCCGCCAAAGGCAAGGTCGAGCCGTCTGGCGGTACCAAAAAGGTTGGTGGTTACCGGAAAGGAGGAATTTTTCACATTGGTGAAAAGCAGGGCCGGGCCCTGCCGGAGGATGATCCTCCGGTGAATTTCAGCGATTTCCAGGAAGGGGTCAACCTCTTCATCAATGACTAGAAGTTCATCTTCCCGCTGCAGTAGATCCAGGTAACTGCGCAGATCATGGAGTCTGGATATGGACACGTGTTTTTCCTGTTATTTGATGTTTTTTTGCTCATTGAGGAAAAAACGATGATATTCATCCTCTGTCAGGTGCTTTCTGAGCAGTGCCATAAAGGTATCAACGTGGGTGTCAATTTCCACGCGGGACAGTCTGGATGCAAGAAGATCAGCAAATGCAGGCTGACCGCTGAGACGTAAAAAAGCTGCGAACGAGCTGCGGTCCAGCTCTTCTGACAAGCCAAAGCAGATTGAAGCGATGTCTGATTTCATGGAAACAATATGACTACTCACAGGGTTATTGACCTTGTGAGCAATTACGGTTCAGGGAGAATAAACTCACAGGGCTGTTGTCCCTGTGAGTAGTTGCTTTTTAATTCAGTCTCGGTCGGGAATGATTTTCCAGTGTATTTTTCGTGTTCTGGGTCCGTCAAACTCACAGAAAAAAATCTTTTGCCAGGTTCCAAGCATGGGCCTGCCGTTAATGATATTGATAACCAGTGAATTACCCATGAGAGAGGCCATGATATGAGCAACCGAGTTTCCCTCCAGATGACTGTAATCCAGTCCTGCAGGAACAATATTCAGAAAACCCTTTATAATATCGGAACGCACAGCAGGATCAGCCCCCTCGTTTATGGTCAGCCCTGCAGTTGTATGTGGATTAAAAAGATAACAGAGGCCGGAAGAAACGGAAACATCAGTAATGATGTTTTCAACGGTAGAGGAAATATCTATCAGTTTCATTGTTTCCGGTGTGGAGAGAGTAAAAGTTCCGTTCAGCATGATTTCTCCTGTGATATCTTTGGCATTCCTTGACATGGGAGTTATAGGCAATACAATGCTTGCAAAGTTTAAAAACATTCTGTATCCGTGTCAATTGCGTGGCTGTTTTTGAGATAAGTCATTGGAAAATAGATATAATATTTATAACTACGGACATTTGCAATAATCACTTCCGGCCGGTGGATGTTCACGGATTCGGGACAGTCATAAAATTAACAAGCAAGTCTGTTAAAAAAAAACTTGATTACCCATGAAACTCGACCGAATTGTGGATGTGCCTGCTCTATCGGGCTGAGTTTTATATGTAATCAGATAAAAAAATGACTTGCCACCTTTCGGGGGACCTGTTGCGGCGTATCCTGGTTTATTTAAATCCATTAAAAGAGTAAACTATAATCAGTGCACTCAAAAAATCAGGTTGGTCTTTTTGCCCGATATCTGCGTTGCCCGAAAAAATTTATCCTTGAAATATCAGTTATATGCCTGCGGTAAAATTTTCCGTGCGCCTTGATCTCGAACAAAAAGCCCCATTTCCGGACAGACACTAGGTAATCAGATTTTCAATTGAAGATCAATGCTTAAGTGAAAGACGTTGATTTGGGCATACTGAAAAGGTACCATGAGGGGTGGATGACTTTTTTGATCTGTGCGAAGGAGGAGTGAAGGTTACAATGGGAAACAACAGAAAACAGATAAAATATATCTGGATGGTCAGCAGGGAATATGGTGATCTGGCGGGTGCCGGCGGGGTAAAAGATGTTGTCTCCCAACTTGCGGAAGCTCTGGCCCGCTGGTCCGGGCGCTCTGTCCATGTTGTCTTACCCTGCTATGGGTTCATGGATTCCATTTCCCTTGGTTTTTCTCCTCTTATGGATCCGGAGGATCCCGAAAAGGTCCTGCAGTGTGAAATCGACATGGATCATCCGGATGAGAGGCGCAGGGAGAAGGTCAGGTATTTTTTCAGAAAAATCAACAAGGTTTCCCTCTATCTTGTAGACAGTGGTCGTTTTCGGGAAAAACAAGCGGTTTACACTTACACTGCAGAGGAGGAGCAGCTTGAAGCATGGCAAAAGGAATCCTCGGCCCATTATGATTATTTTGCCATGAATATTCTTCTCCAGAAAGCTGCCATGGAACTTATGGTGCTTCTGGATGCCCGGCCTGATGTAATCCATTGCCATGATGGTCATACCGCGGTGCTGCCTGCCATGATAAGGGAGTTGCCGGGTTATCGAAGTTATTTTCGTTCAAGCGGTTGTCTTGTGACAATTCACAATGCGGGTCTTGGTTATCACCAGGAGGTGGCAGACCTGCCGTACGCCTGTGCGGTAACAGGTCTTGCAAGGGAGATAATAGATGATCACCTGCTGGACGGGAAGTTTGATCCTTTTCTTGCAGCCGGTTCCTATGGACTGCTCAACACCGTCAGTGAAAACTATGCAAGAGAGTTGCAGGAAACGGAAAGTGATCGGCTCACCGGTTGGCTGGGGCATGCTCTTCTGGCCAGAAAGGTGAGGATTGAAGGGGTCACAAATGGTATTGACCCGTTACTTTTCAATCCTGCTGATACGGGCGAGGAAGAAAAATTTTCTTTTGATCCCGGCAATATTGATGATGATCTCCAGGGGAAAAAAGAGTGCAGGATTGCCTTCCTGAAAGATCTGCAGGACTGGAAGTGGCAAGAGAAACAGTACGGAACATTAGACAGTCCGGGAAATGGCCCGCTTTTCACCTTCATCGGCAGGCTGAGTGAACAGAAAGGTGTTGATCTTCTCCTGGAGGTGCTTCCCGTACTGTTTGAGAGCCGGGATAATGTTCAGGTGATGTTTCTCGGCAGTGGTGATGTCGATCTTGAAGACCGGTTGAAAAATTTTTCAGACAATCCAGCCTGGCAGAAGAAGATTTGTTTTATCCGGGGGTACAGTCCAGACCTTGCCCGGCGGATTTATAGTGCCGGAGATTTTTTCCTTATTCCTTCGAGATTTGAGCCATGTGGGCTGACGGATTTTATTGCCCAGCTTTTTGGTAATGTTCCTGTTGTTCACCTGGTGGGTGGGCTTGTTAAAGTGAAGGATGGCCTGACGGGCATTGGCTATGAGAATAACTCTCCAGATTCACTGCTTGATGCTCTGCAACGGGCTCTTGCATTGTATGCCGATAAGGAGAACCTCCGCCTGATGCAGTTACAGGGTGTACGGGAAATTGAAAAAAAATATACCTGGTCCCGGGTAATGAAAAGATACGTTGCTCTATATGAGCAGGCGGGACTGCTCTAAAAGGCAACCGGTACCTTTCCATAAATGGATCTTTCGCCCAAACTCTGTATCATGCTCAGAAAATAATGCTATGAATATCAATTATATGTCTGTGTTTATTTTTCTCAGGCCTTGATTTTGAAGGAAATTGCTCAATTATGGACAGATACTGATTACTCATCGGGACAACACTGTGATTTTATTGCCTGTGGGTAATTACGAAAAAGAAAACAAAAAAAAACGGGGAGAAGAGAAATGACAGTTAAGATTGGAATTAATGGTTTTGGACGTATCGGCAGGAATATATTCAGAGCAATAGATAAGGATCCTGCTTTTTCGGAAATCGAAGTAGTTGCCATCAATGATCTGACGGATAACAGAACGCTGGCCCATCTTCTTAAATATGACTCAGTCATGGGGGTTTATGACAGAGAGGTCGAGGGAACGGATGAAGGGATCATTGTTGACGGCCGTGAGATTGCGGTATCCAGTCATCGAAATCCGGCCGATATTCCATGGGGAGCGCTGGGAGTTGAGTATGTAGCCGAGTGTACCGGGATCTTTCGGGACGGGGAATCAGCCCAGGCGCATATTGATGGTGGAGCTGGAAAAGTAATTATTTCAGCACCTGCCAAAGGCAATGTCAAGACCTTTGTCATGGGTGTAAATGAGGATGAGTATGATGGTGCGGTACACCATGTCGTCTCCAACGCTTCATGTACCACCAATTGCCTGGCACCGTTCGCAAAGGTGATCCTGGATAAATTCGGTATCAAGAGGGGGCTGATGACAACGGTCCATGCCTACACCGGGGATCAGCGTCTTCTGGATTATCCCCATTCCGATCCCCGGCGTGCCAGGGCTGCGGCCATGTCCATGATTCCGACTAAAACAGGAGCAGCAGCGGCAGTTTCCCTTGTTATTCCTGAGCTCAAAGGAAAATTCGACGGCCTGGCTGTTCGGGTGCCTACTCCCACCGTCTCCCTTGTGGACGCAGTGATGGAGGTGGAAAGGGAGACAACGGTGGATGAGGTTAACCAGGCCCTGAAAGAGAGTGCGGACAGGTATCTTGGTTATACTGAGCTTCCGCTGGTTTCCATCGATTTCCAGGGTAACAGTCACTCATCAATAATAGACGCCCAGTCGACCAAGGTTATTGGCAGCACGGTGAAGGTTATGAGCTGGTACGACAATGAATGGGGCTATTCCAACAGGATGCTCGATCTGATCCTGCATATGGATAAAAACAAGGTTCTGTAATCTGGCAACTGGTAAGTTCGGGGCTGCGTCAACCTGCCGGATAATCGAGGGTCAATGGCGCCGGCCTATTGGCCGGGCCATTGATAACGAAGCAGGTAAGCAAGCCTGTGCGACTCCGGATCCGGTATAATCATCAATCGCTCAGTCCGGGAAAAATGTAAAAAATGCCCCATTTTTACATTTCCTGAAATGCAGAATTCAGGTGTAATTCACCCAGGGTAATTGGTCACAGGGAGTACAATGGCTGCCAAATCAAGCGTAAACTTAAAAAATATGGATGGTGTCATAGAATCGGATGCGCTCAAAGCCAATCTGCTTGAGACGGCTGGACGGGTAGAGATAGACGCTGAGCTCCTTGTCCTGCTGGATGTTGTTGAAGATTTCAAGGGACTTCATTCTACCCTGGAAAAACTGCTCTATGAAATATGTCACCCCTTTCGCAACTGGAGAATTATCCTGCCCCAGTTGCGAAGCTTTGTCCTGAAAAATTTCAAACATTACCTTGTCAGCGAAAAAGGGCAGGACTGTCTGAATCTCTTTGCGGATCTTTTTTTTGATGCGATTTCAGATAGTCGTCGTGATTCCTCTTTATTAACCCAGGCCATCGGCGGTCTGCTTGTCTGGGTCGACAAAATGATTGAGGCTACGGACCTGGCAGGCCTTGAGGCACTGGGACCGGTTATTAACAGAATATTTCGTCGTCTGGCAGCTTTTGATACGGAAGACGGCCCGGTTATGATGCATATTGTTCATGGTCAGCATCCGGTGGCCAGGATTGCAAAACGATTGCTGCAGATGGTGGAAACCCGCCATGACCGTTACGATTGTCTGCCCCTGGTGGAGTTGATCCGCCGGGTTTTCCGTCGCTGTTATGCTTACTGGCTCAATGAGGACGATCCCCTGGACTGGTTCCTGAACCGTTGTGCCATTGCAGAAAAAGATTCCCGTCTTACCCGCCTTTTTATTCCCATCTCCCATGAAACCATGAAGGAACATCTGGCGATTCTCGAGTTCCTTGAGGTGGAGGGAGATGGTCTGGCTGAATTGAAACTGCTTCTGGAGTTACCGGCTCATGTTGATATTGTGAAATACTACAGATCAATGCCGGGAAAACTTGCTGCGGCTGAAGATGAACTGAGACGCCTTGACGGGTCGGGTGGGAATCACCTTCCGTTTTTTAATGAGAACAGGAAGCTGCTTTTTCTCTTTAAAATTATGGATACCCGGGGGCTTTATCTTATCCATGAGGAGACACTCCGGGAGATTAATCGCAGTCTTGTTCAGCTGATCAGGCAACAGAGTTTTGAGGAAATCGAGGAGTTTCTTCTCACGACATTCAAGTTGCTCAAGGCCAATGTCAAAAAATATCCGCATACCTCTCTGCAGTGCATTCAGGTGCTGGGGGGGGAGGTATTCGACCGTGGCAACAGCCGTATGGTTGAGGCCTTTCTCTGGGGAGTAGTGCGTTTTGGTTTTCAGCATGCCAATGTGGTTGGGGTTGATGAAAACTGGCAGCCTTTGTCTAACCCCGCCCATCTTGCCAATATCCGGGTCTGGCTCCACCTGATCATGCGGGAGCCCAAGTGGTGTTCCACCCTGTTTTCCGCCCTGATCATGCACCTGAAACTGACCGGGACCTGCATCAAGGATACTGATCTTTTTCAGCGGGATATAACGGAACTGCTCAATCATCCCATTGAGCCGATATATAACCTGGCCAAGCAGTTCACCAAGCTGATGCCGGTGTTTTTCAACGAGATAGGTTCGGAAGGGGAACTGCGTGACGTCTCCACCGAACTTGATGAACTGCATAGACGTAAGGATATTCTCATCCATTTTCTGCGCAAGCAGGGGCACGTTGAGAGTTCAAACCTGATAGTTGATTTCATTCAGGCAATTTTTCTGTTCTGGAAATCAAAAAATAAGGTCGTTCTGTCACCTTACCTGCCCGAGGAGGTTTACTCCCAGGTAAAAGACTCCGGGAAATTCATTGATAACCAGTATATTCTCAGTGAGCGGTTCTGGCGTGAAAAGAAAATCAGGGAAGTTGAAGATATCCTGCTGGAGGATGAGGAGGCCATAGAAGAATTCCTTGCGTGTCAGGAGGATCTGGATAAAAAAGAGGTGCGCAGGTTTGCTCTTCTTGTGCGGATGTATAAATTGCTGCACAGGAAGTATAATCTCGGTTTTCAACAGCTTCGAACCGAGCTGAACCGGGCTGCTGGTGAGGGATTTCCCGAGATAGAACAACTCCTGGATGAGCTTGAACATGCCGATACGGAACAGTGTCTTGAAGCACTGCTTTCCACTCTGGAGAGTTTGAAGGAGATAATCCTCTCTGAGGAAAAATTCGAGGCCAGGGAAGATATTTATTATAAAAGGCATATTGCCGTGGACATCCCTTCTGTTTACGGGCGGTACAGGGAAAAGAAATTTGACGCCTTAAGCCTTACTTTCCGGCTTGAGAACCTGGCCAATCTTTACCTGGAAAAATTGCCGGAAACGGTGAATCTTTCCATCATTACCCAGGCGACATTCTATAATATTGTTCGATGTATCAAGTTGTACCTGCAGGCCCTGGAAATTGACGGTATCACTTCCCGGCGTCTGTCCACATCTCTTGCATTGCTGAAGAATTCCCTGAAGGTCCCGCGCTTCTCTTACACCCAGTATCTTGATATTTTCCGGGGCATGTCGGAAGGCGTAAAGGATATTATGTATGCCTTTTACACCAATATCCATCAGAACAATCTCTCAATTATCATTCCCCAGATTGATCCTGAAAATTTGTTGAACAAGTATCGGAACCTCTATGATGAAGAGGACATGACGGGGACGGTGCAGCGGGTATCAGAGCTCTTTTTCCGGGAGTTGATTTCCTCTACTTTTGGTCTGCAGCATCTCGATAATTTTATTCTCCGCATTCTTCAGACTCTTGAGAGCCAGAAGGATCTGCTGGACGAGAAAAAGCTCGATCTGCTGATGACCTATAACCCGGACAGGGGATTATCGCCACTTCATGATCTCAATCCATTCACCAATAACCTGATTCACCTGGGAAACAAGGGGTTTAATCTGGCGACGTTGACGGCAGAGAAGAAGCCGGTTCCTCCCGCCTTTGTCATCACAACGGAAATTTTCAGGTGCCGGGAAATTGTCTTTGGTTATTCCCAGACCCGTGGCGAATTTATGAAACGTATTCGTAATTCGCTCAATGAAATAGAAGAGCGGGCAGGTAAAAAATTCGGTTCACCAAAGGCACCGCTCCTGCTCTCCGTTCGTTCAGGCGGTGCGATTTCAATGCCTGGCATGATGGCTACAGTGCACAACATAGGCTACAATGAGGAACTTATTGAGGAGTGTATAGCCCAGAATGGTAATGCCTACCTGGCCTGGGATAATTACAGGCGCTTTCTCCAGTCCTGGGCAATGATTTCCGGTATGAAAAGGGAGGACTTTCAGGTCCTGATGGATGAGGCCAAGGCCCGGCATAATGTTACCCTGAAACGTCATTTTTCAAAGGAACAGATGAAGGAACTGGCTCTTTCCTATCAGAGACTGATTCGTCAACGCGGTATTGGAATCCCCGACGATCCCTGGCTGCAGCTTGTGAATGCCATTGAACTTGTGCTGGATTCATGGGAGACTCATAAGGCAATGGAATACCGGAGAATCATGGATGTTTCTGATTCCTGGGGAACAGCAGTAATTGTCCAGGCCATGGTTTTTGGCAACAGGAGTGAAAATGCCGGTTCCGGAGTTGTTTTTACTGCTCATCCCTATCGAAAAGTGCAGCGGGTAGCCCTCTGGGGGGATTATGCCTATGGTGATCAGGGTGAGGATATTGTTTCAGGCCTGGTGACAAGCTGTGCCATTTCCATTGAACAGGCCGAACTTGACGGGCGATCGCTGGAAGAAACTCTGGAGAACCGTTTTCCGGAAATTTACAAGGAGCTTCTCGAAATATCCAGGGATCTTGTCTATAACAAGAGATGGAATCCCCAGGAGATTGAATTCACCTTCGAAGGGCCGGAGCCGAAGGATCTTTATCTTCTTCAGACCAGGGACATGATTACTATCAAGAAAAAGGAACATCTCAATGTCTTTGAGGAAACTCCTGAGCTGAAAAAAGCGCACCTTGGGCAGGGTGTTGGGGTTTCCGGTTCAGCACTTTCCGGTCGCGCTGTTTTTACGGAGGAAAACATCAGGGAACTGCGTGAGAATAATCCAGAGATACCACTCATTCTTATCAGGCAGGATACTGTTCCGGAGGACATAAAAGTTGTCAGTCTGGCGGATGGTCTGCTGACTTCCAGGGGTGGGCAGACATCCCATGCGTCTGTAGTTGCAGTACGCCTGGGAAAAACATGTGTGGTCGGCTGTCGTAGTCTGCAGGTCTATGAAGTCGAGCAGTACTGCGAGATTGCCGGTCTGAAAATCGGATTCGGAGATCCGATATCAATTGACGGCAGGACAGGGCAGGTCCTGGAAGGGATGCACCGTGCTGTTGAGGAATATCATATTCTGCCGATTTAAATCCGGGAGAACAGGTAATCACTCTCAGGCACTTCAGCTTTTCACTGTCACTTTTGCCCGCTCAGATTGGAAAAGCGAACAAAAGAAGCCTAAAACGTTGTTATTACCTGTTCTCGGGTACGCCCAGAGCCTTTAAAATCAATGCCAGCGGGCAAAATTTAGTGAAACCGAACTGGAAAAGATTCAGCCCTACGAACGCTGTGAAAAACAGCCAGTACCTGCTCACGAAAATAGGGCTGGCATCAACTCCAAGGGAGAGGCTGAGAAGAATAAAAAAACCTGCAATGGTGTGAACCCAATCCGTAATAATCATTTCTTACCTCATTAGCATATTATATCTGCATGATCACTTGTGCAGTGCATCACCATTGTGCGACCCGCGGGGGGCGAGTGAATTTCTCAAATGCCCCCCATCAATGGATTTACATTAATTTTTCAAGTTTTTACCTGAAAAATAATCACAAAGTCGTCACGGATTCAGCAATCAGTTTCCGCTGGTCATGCATTAAAAGTTTGGGCAGAAGAGTGTCCGCATTTTCTGGATAAGTTCCAGAATCCTCTTGTCCGTAATTTTGTTATAAATGAAATTCGCGTCTTTACGAAAATCGATAATACCCTGGCTTCGAAGTATGTTTAAATGCTGCGAAACATTGGCGTTTGTGGTTTTCACCTGATCCCTTATTTCTCCCACCGATAACTCCTTATCCTGGAGCAGACAGAGAATTTTCAACCGGATAGGGTGTGACATGGACTTGAGGAGTTTAGACATTGCATCAATTTGTTCGTCTTGCATTTTTCCTCCTTGGCAAAGGTATTACACTTTTTAATTTAATAGTTGTTTGATATTTGTAAAGTCTAAATTCGAGGTAATTCTTGAAAAAAGAAAAGAATCGGACGAATGTTAATATCTTGTCAATATATGTTTACCTACGTACAAAACTCGGCCTGTAACCTGTAAGCCCGGAGATGTGTCTGTTTGAAGAGGCGTATTTTAAAAATCACATTTTCGAGTCCGGTTGAGTTTCATGGTAATCGGGAAATATATAATCCTGAGGTCGTCATGGATTCAGGGTTAGTTTTTGAACAGCAATTACATAAATACTGCTGAAACGGGCAGTATTGCAAGAGGGTTTTTATTTCGCTCTGGCAACATACCGTTTCAAGCTGAGAATTATATACAATATAGTGATTAATGAAATAGTTTTTTTCAGGAAAAGCCGGAATAAGTAATGTTGATATAAATAATAAATAATTCTTGCAAAATCGGGCTTCGCTGGTGTAGATTTTCTGTTGCGGAGAAAGTGTTGCGTAATCCAGCGGATACCTGAATCACGGGGCGCAATACTCAGACTATGCTGAGTTGTTTTTTCAACCTGGGTCATGAATAACCTGATGAAAAAAAAGAATAATCAGGAATCATCCTCTCCTTCTGCCGGCGGTTGTCTTTCGGAATATAAAAAAGCGCACGATATATCTTTTGAAAATCCTGAGGCATTCTGGGCTGAAAGGGCGGAAACTCTGGTCAGCTGGACCAGAAAATGGGATGAAGTGTTTCAAGGTGACTTTTACAGGAAAGAGGTCTCCTGGTTTTCAGGAGGCAGGCTTAATGTTTCTTTTAATTGTCTGGATCGGCACCTTGAAAAAGGTCGTCGTAATCAGGCGGCTCTTATCTGGCAGGGTGAAAATGATGATGAAGTAAAAGTGTACACCTATCAGATGCTGTTGACGGAAACATGCAGATTTGCCAATGTACTCAAGAGTAAAGGAGTAAAAAAAGGGGATTGTGTATCCATTTATCTTCCCATGATTCCTGAACTTGTTATAGCTATGCTTGCCTGCGCGAGAATAGGTGCTGTTCATTCGGTGATATTCTGTGGATTTTCCTCAGCCGCGCTGAAGAACAGGATAAAAAATTGCGGCTCAAAAGTTTTTGTGACTGCAGACACAGTCTCCCGGGGCGGGCGGATAATTCCCTTGAAACCGAATGCCGATGGTCCCCTTGACGAATGCCAAACCATCAGCAACTGCATTGTGGTACGACGAAGCGGAAAAGAGATTTCAATGGTTCCCGGCAGGGACAGCTGGTGGCATGAGGAGGTGTCCGGGGAAGAAATAGGGCAGTATTGTGAACCTGTGGAAATGGATGCGGGGGATACCCTCTTCATGCTGTACACTTCCGGGTCCACGGGAAAACCCAAAGGAGTGCTGCATTCCAGTGGTGGATATCTGACATATGTTCTTCATACATGCCAGGCGGTTTTTCGATTCTGTGAAAATGATATTCACTGGTGTACCGCAGATATTGGCTGGATAACCGGGCATTCCTATTCTGTATATGGACCACTGGGCGCCGGTGCAACCATTTTGATTTATGAGGGACTTCCTCTTTATCCGGAAGCCGGCAGGTATTGGCAGATTGTGGAGAAGTTCGGAGTAACAGTGTTTTATACCGCTCCTGCGGCAATACGGGCTCTGATGCATTTCGGATCAGGTCTGGCGGCGGATTATGATCTGTCATCATTGCGATTTATCGGTTCCGTGGGAGAACCGATAAATCCGGAGGAGTGGAACTGGTATTTTAAGGAGATCGGTCAAGCAAAACTTCCAGTGATTGACACGTGGTGGCAGACGGAGACCGGCGGCATTATGCTCGCTCCTCAGGTTCATCCGGACTTGTGTGGTCCCGGGGGAAATTTAAGACCTCTTCCCGGTATAGATGCAGCGGTCTTGACAGAAAGTGGCAGGGAAGCAGTTCCGGGTGAAGGGGGGCGTCTTGTAATAAGAAAGCCGTGGCCCGGTATGTTGAAGGCTGTTCTGGGGGATGGGGCGAGTGTGCAGGAACTGTATTTCTCTTCGTATTCGGGGGTGTATGATACCGGAGACAGTGCACGCAGGACCGGGGAACATGATTTTCAGGTCACCGGTCGTTTTGATGATGTGATTATGATATCAGGTCATCGGCTGGGAACTGCTGAGATAGAATCAGTGCTGACAGCTCATCGGAGTGTTGTTGAAGCTGCTGTTGTCGGGGTTGCTGATTCCCTGGAAGGGCAGAAAATTTATGCCTTTGTCATGGTCGGAAAAAATGTTGAACAGACCCCGGGATTGCTTTCTGAGATTCGTCAATATGTTCAGGAAAATATCGGTCCGGTTGTGACTCACCCCACTATACAGTATGTTTCCGCATTGCCGAAAACCAGGAGCGGTAAAATTATGAGAAGACTGCTCCGAAAAATCGCCTCAAATGATTTTCTTCAATTAGGAGATATTTCAACTCTTGCGGATCCCTCCGTGATCACCGATCTGGTTGAAGGAAAAAATGCCTTTTCGTCAGATCCCTGTGTTCCAGAAAATGAAATTTAATTTTCAGAGTACCTTTAGATAATGGCATTGGCCTTTAACCTTGTGCGACTTTTTCCTTCATTTTCTCTATTTTTCATGGAAGCCCCTTGAATCTCAATAAAGAAAGGAGTTTATTGGAGCCTGGTCGAAATTATTCACTGCCATTCAGGCTTCTCGCGGTTTCTTTTGCCCGTGCAGGAAGGATGTAGCGAATAAAACGGCCTGTTAAATTCTGTGGCATCTGTGAGCAATTACACTTCAGAGGTAATAAAATCATATAGTTGTTACCCTTGTGAGTAGTTGCGCCTGGCCTTTATTTTGCGGGGTTTATCGTCAAAATTCAACAATGATTGGAGGATTCGGGAATGACGGAAAGGACATTTCTTGCACCGGAAAATTGCTGCCTGCAGATAATTGACGTCCAGGAAAGTCTCATGGCGAAAATAGATGGTGCGGACCATGTGGCTGCAACAACCGGTTTTATGATCGAATGTGCCAGGATCCTCGAAATACCGATTTTTGGTAACACCCAGTATAAAAAAGGCCTTGGCCCCTATGTGGCTTCGATTGAATCCCTGGTCGGCGATCTGCCGATATTTGACAAGGTTGAGTTTAACAGTTTTGAGAATAAGGAGACGGCAAAATTCATTGGGGATTTGCCGGAAAAGGTGGATACAATGATTCTGGTTGGAGTGGAAACCCACATCTGCATATATCAGACGGCAATGGGACTGCTTGACCGGGGATTTTCCGTGTGGGTTGTTTCCGACGGAGTCTCTTCCAGATCAGAGGTGATGCATCTTCAGGGGCTTGAGCGTATTAAGAGCCTTGGAGGGGTTGTAGGGCCTGCTGAAATGCTGGTCTATGAATTGCTTGGTAAAGCGGGAACTCCAAAATTTAAGGAAGTGCTTCCCCATATTATTAAAAGGGGTTAAGCTCTGACGGTCACTTGGCTTCATTTTTGGCTGGCAAGTGAGCAAACACAGTTCAGGGATAACAACAACACAAAGCTGTTAACTTTGCCGGTAGTTATGCAGAGTTATTGAGCCGATGGGCAGTTGCATATACGATATAACAATTTTTGAGCGAAATTATCATGAATGGAAATGAAATAAGAAAAAAATTCCTGGAGTATTTCAAAAAGAGTAATCATGAGGTAGTGGAAAGTTCTTCTCTGGTTCCGAAAGATGACCCAACCCTGCTGTTTACCAATGCGGGTATGGTACAGTTTAAAATGGTTTTCATGGGTGAAGACAAACGTAATTATGTCAGGGCGGCTACCAGTCAGCGCTGTGTCCGCGCCGGTGGCAAGCATAACGACCTTGAGAATGTTGGTTATACGGCCAGGCATCACACCTTTTTTGAAATGCTCGGAAATTTTTCTTTTGGTGATTATTTCAAAGAAGAAGCCATCCATTTTGCCTGGAAATTTTTGACGGTGGATCTGGGTTTGCCCCCGGAAAAACTCTGGGTTTCCATTTATGAGGATGATGATGAGGCTTATAAGCTCTGGGAAAAGATAGAGGATCTTCCCGAGGGCCGGATCGTCAGAATGGGTGAAGAAGAAAATTTCTGGGCCATGGGGGATACCGGCCCCTGTGGTCCCTGTTCCGAAATTCATATTGATCAGGGGGTGGAAGCAGGCTGTGGGCGTGAAGATTGTGCGCTTGGCTGTGACTGTGACCGTTTTCTGGAGCTTTGGAACCTGGTATTCATGCAGTTCAACCGTTCTGAAGACGGGACAATGACACCGCTGCCGAAACCAAGTATTGATACTGGCATGGGACTGGAGAGGGTCGCCGCGGTTCTCCAGGGAAAATTCAATAACTACGATTCCGATCTTTTTACTCCGATAATTTCAGAGCTCGAAACCCTGTCCGGAAAAGGATACGGCATGAACAGACAGGACGACACCGCCATGCGGGTCATTGCCGACCATGCGAGGGCGACAACGTTTCTGGTCGCCGATGGGGTGCTGCCGTCAAATGAAGGTCGAGGTTATGTCCTCCGAAGAATTATGCGCAGGGCCGTACGGTACGGGAAACATCTCGGCCTCGAAAAACCGTTTATGGATGCGGTATGCCGGGTGGTTGTCAGTCAGATGATTGAAGCCTATCCACATCTCGGGGATGCGGGTTCGCTTCTTTCCAAAGTTGTTAATAATGAGGAAGATCGGTTCAGGGAAACGCTGGAGCACGGTCTTGCGCTCCTTGATGAAGAAATCAATCGTTTTGGCAGCAAAGGTCAGAAATGCATCCAGGGTGATTTTATTTTCAAGCTTTATGATACCTTTGGTTTTCCCTTTGATATCGTGCGTGATATTGCTCTGGAAAGAGGGTTTGAGTTTGATGAGCCCGGATTTCTGCAAGCAATGGAGAATCAGAGAGAAAAATCGAGACAGTCAAGAAAAGATGAAGGAGTCAGACTGTTTGATGAAGGTGTCAAGGCCCTGGCTGGTGATAATTTGAAAGCGCAATTCAGGGGGTATGCTGCACTCTCTCTGGAGTCAAGTGTCGGTGGCCTGCTTGACAGCAGTGGAGCCAGGGTTTCGGAGCTGGATGAAGGAGCCTCCGGACGACTGTTTGTGGAAGAAACTCCCTGCTATGCAGAGGCTGGAGGTCAGGTGGGCGACAGTGGCAGAATTGTCTGGAATAATGGTCGGGGTGTAGTGGAATCCACTTCTGTGGAAGGGGATAACATAATTCTTCATAAAATTTCAATTACAGAAGGTGTTCTCAGGGAAGGGGATATGGTTGAAATTCTGGTGGATCAGGATAAGCGGCAGGCCACTGCTGCCCACCATTCAGCGACTCACCTGCTGCAGGCAGCTCTCAGGGAGGTGCTGGGCGATCATGTTAAACAGGCGGGATCCCTGGTGGGGCCGGACAGACTGCGTTTTGATTTCACCCATTTTTCACCACTTGAAGAAAAGGAAATTGAAGCTGTCGAACAGCTTGTCAACGAAAAAATACGTGAAAACTGCCAGGTAACGACGCAGATCCTTGACAGGGATGAGGCCATCAGAGACGGGGCCACGGCTCTTTTCGGGGAGAAATACGAGGATGCTGTGCGAGTGGTTTCCATGGCTGATTTCAGTAAGGAGCTTTGCGGTGGCACACATGTTGCTTATTCCGGAGAAATCGGATTGTTTAAAATTCTTTCGGAAGGAGGTATTGCTGCAGGAGTACGGAGGATTGAAGCCCTGGCCGGCAGCAGAGCCTTTGAACATACCCAGAGTGTTTACAGAAGAGAAAGGGAAATCTGCGGGCTGCTTAACGCTACGGCTGATGAGGTTGTGACGAAGGTGCAGACGCTGATGAAAACCAACAAGGGGCTGGAAAAGAAAATTGCAGACCTGTCCACACGCCTTGCAAGTTCAGACCTGCAGTCTATCCTTGCAGACGCAAAGACTGTTGCTGGAATTCAGGTGGTGGCCGCAAAGATAGCCTTGGATAATCCGAGAACACTGAGAGAGGTGGGAGACAAGATCAGGGATAACATGGGTTCAGGAATTGCTCTGCTGGGGGGTGATAATGGTGGTAAAGCTGCACTTCTGGCCATTGTCAGCAAGGATCTTACCGGAAAGGTGAAGGCCGGAGAGCTTGTTAACCGGGTCGCGAAAATCGTGGGTGGAAAAGGTGGTGGTCGGCCTGACATGGCCCAGGCGGGTGGTCCGATGGTTGACAGATTGAACGAGGCTATTGAGTCCGCTCCTGCAGTGGTGGAAGAAATGGTGGCGGGGAAATAAGTCTTACCGGAAAATTTTCACCTTAATCCTCCCAGACAGGCAGGTTCGCAATCTGCGCTTATCTGGCGCATATGGGAGTGTAACTACTCACAGGGGTAACAACTCTATGGTTTTACTGCCTGTGAGTAATTGCACGGGAGGTTTGGTCGCGCTGTAAATATGCGTCTCAGCAGAGGAGTACGAGATACATAAATAAGTTGACAGAGTCGCATATTTACAGTAAGAATTTTTTGCTATTATGAATGAGTGTTCATTCTTTCTCCGGGCCTGAAAACAGGTGAAGTGCAGCTTGCTGCAGAGTGTTTTTGAATGGTGTATTCCTGTTTTTTGGTGTTTTTTTACAGTTGACTGATATTTGAAAGCGTGTGCGGGAGAGAGTTCCTGCCTGTTTTCAATCCCTTATATAGCTGTAGGCGTGTCGCGGTCATCATTCATCACTGGATGAATGTTAAGTTTTTTTTATTATCTAAGTTAATCAGGAGCGATCAACATGATTACGATGGATATTACCTTGGTAATTCAGATTGTTAACATGGTTGTTCTCATGTTTCTGCTCAACGGGGTTCTTTACAAACCTGTAAAGAAAATCCTCAGAGAGCGATCTGAAAAACTGCAGGGAATGCAGAGTGAGATTTCGGATTTTGAAAAAAATGCGAAACTCAGGCAGGAAGAGGTCGATGCGAAAATGGCGAAGGCATCTGGAAAGGCGAAAGCTGCTCTGGATACAGCCAGGGCTGAGGCACAGGCTGCAGGGGATGAAAAGTTGGCGGCTATCAAGGCCGAGGCTGATAAAGGCAAGGAGGAAAAACTTGCTGAGATCAGATCACAGGTTGAAAGCGCCAGAAAAGAGTTGCAGGCAGGGCTTGAAGGGTTTGCAACGGAAATGGCAGGTAAAATTCTGGGGAGGAGTCTCTAACATGAGAGGAGTGAAAAACTTTGTCGGGGTATTAAGCCTGGCTACGTTGGCACTTTGGTTTGCCTTGTCCCTGGGCACCGCTTTTGCTTCGGTAGAGGCGCATGCGCCTGCAGCCGACAGTCATGCGGTAGTGACGGACGGAGGTGGTCATGGTGAGGCGGGGGTCGCTGCGGAAGGTCATGAAACTGCTGGTGGCGAAGCCCACAGTTCGAGCCTTTCTGCTACCAAGCTCAAGGATCTTGGCTGGAGAGTCGTCAATTTTATTGCCCTTTTGATTATTCTGGTCAAGTTCGGTGCGAAACCTATCGGTTCCGGTCTGGCTGCAAGGCAGAAGCAGATTAAGGATGAGATTGAGGATCTGCAGAAGAAGAGGGTTGACGCCGAACAGTCTTATAATGATTTTCAGGCGAAACTTGCCAATGTTGAATCGGAAATTGATACTGTTGTAGAACGGGCGGTTGCCCAGGCCGAAATTGAAAAGAAGAAAATTATTGAAAAGGCTGAACAGGCTGCCGAGGATATTAAACGTGCCGCTGAAATGGCAATTCAGAATGAGATTACAGAGGCAAGGCGACAGTTAAAAGATGAAGTCGCCGAGCAGGCTGCTGTAATGGCTGAAGAGCTTATTGTGAAGAATCTTACCGATGATGATCAGGTCAAGATTATTGAAGACTATTTAGCTAAAGTGGGGGCCGTACAGTGAAACAGACAATCCTCGCACGGCGATACGCCAAGGCAATTTTCACGGTAGGACAGGAACAGGGGAAGTACGAGGAGTACAATGAAGTGCTCAATGGACTTGCCGGGCTGTTTATCACGAATCCTGAAGTTGTGGATGCGTTGACAAACCCGCTTTATCCTCTGGATGTCAGGGAAAAGGTGATGACCGGTATGATCGGCTCAATGGAAGTCGATTCCGTAATGGGAAATTTTCTGAGCCTTCTGGTTCAGAAGAAACGGGCCGGGATTCTGCCGGAGATAGCGGAAGAGTACAGTACCATGGTCGATGAGGAAAAAAACATCAGCCACGGCAGTGTTATCTCGGCGGTAGAATTGAGTGATGAATTACGTGAAAGTGTTCAGGCTACATTAGAAAAGTTAACAGGCAAGAAGGTTGAACTGTCCGTCACTGTCGATCCTTCAATCATCGGTGGCATAATTGCCAAGGTTGGAGATCTGGTTTTGGATGGTTCCATCAAAACCCAGCTTGCAGGTTTAAAAGATTCCATTAAGGGGAGAGAATAGATGCAGATCAAAGCCGAAGAAATCAGTCAAATCATTAAAGACCAGATAGGGGAGTACGAAACCAGTATTGACCTTAACGAGACTGGTACCGTTATCTCGGTAGGTGACGGTATTGCCCGTGTCTACGGTGTGAAAAATTGTATGGCCATGGAGCTTCTTGAGTTTCCGGGTGGTATTATGGGCCTTGCCCTCAACCTGGAAGCTGACAATGTCGGTTGCGCGGTTTTAGGAAATGTTTCCGGAATCAAGGAAGGTGATATTGTCAAACGAACCGGCAGGATTGCAGAGGTTCCTGTCGGGCCGGCCATGGAAGGTCGTGTCGTGGATGGAATCGGCCAGCCGATTGACGGACAGGGACCGATTAACTCTGAACTTTCTTCGAAGATAGAGGTACTTGCCCCAGGTGTTATTGCCAGGAAGGGTGTTCATGAACCCTGCTATACTGGTGCCAAGGCCGTTGATGCCATGACTCCGGTGGGAAGAGGACAGCGTGAACTGATTATTGGAGATCGCCAGATCGGCAAGACAGCGCTCTGTGTTGATGCCATCATTGCCCAGAAAAACACTGATGTCCATTGTATTTACGTGGCTGTCGGGCAGAAAAAATCAACGGTTGCCCTGGTTGTGGAAGCCTTGAGAAAGCACGGAGCCATGGAGTACACCACAGTCGTTTCTGCCTGTGCCTCGGATCCTGCGCCGATGCAGTATATCGCGCCTTTTGCCGGTTGTTCCATGGGTGAGTATTTCCGGGACAATGGCAAGCATGCCCTGATTATCTATGACGATCTGTCAAAACAGGCTGTTGCCTATCGCGAGCTCTCCCTGCTTCTCAGGCGCCCGCCGGGACGTGAGGCTTATCCTGGTGATATTTTCTTTAACCATTCCAGGCTGCTCGAAAGAGCCGCAAAAGTAAACGATGAACTCGGTGCCGGTTCACTCACCGCTTTGCCGATTATTGAAACCCAGGCAGGGGATGTTTCCGCTTTTATTCCGACAAACGTTATTTCCATTACTGACGGTCAGGTTTATCTCGAACCGAACCTGTTCTTTTCCGGTGTGCGTCCTGCAATCAATGTCGGCCTTTCAGTTTCCCGTGTTGGTGGTGCAGCTCAGGTGAAGGCGATGAAGCAGGTTGCAGGTACACTTCGTCTTGATCTTGCCCAGTATCGTGAACTGGCTGCATTTGCTGCATTTGGTTCTGACCTGGATGCGGCAACCCAGGCAAAACTGACCAGGGGTGAACGGCTTGTTGAGATTCTTAAGCAGCCTCAGTATCAGCCACTGCCCATGGAAAAACAGGTTACTATTATTTATGCGGGAGCCAACGGTTTTCTTGATCCGCTTCCTGTGGATACTCTTGCTGATTACGAAAAGGAACTGTACAGCTATATCGAGTCTAATGAACCAAGTATTTTCACTGATCTCGTTGCAGAAGAACAGTTTACCGACGGCATCAAGGAAAAACTTGATAAGGTGTTGACAAGCTTTGGTGAAACGTTCAAAGCGAGCAAAGGTCTTAACTGAGCCACTCAGGTCGGACAGGCTTGCCAAAACGGAAAATGAAAGTCTCGACTGAAAAACAATTATTTTTCAGGTGGATGGTTTTCAGAATAAATAGATAGGTCTAAATATGCCGAGTTTAAAAGAAGTTAAAACGAAGATCACCGGTGTAAAAAAGACATCCCAGATCACCAAAGCCATGAACATGGTTGCCGCGGCTAAACTGCGCGGTGCCCAGGAGAAGATGGAGGCGTTCCGGCCCTACACTTCAAAGTTCAATGACGCCATGTCGAATCTGTCTGGAGGAGCAAACAGTGATGCGTTTCCTCTGATGGAGAATCGAGATGTTAAAAAGGTCGAGCTGGTTGTTATCACCTCTGATCGAGGATTATGTGGGTCCTACAATGCAAATATCGTCAAATGTGTAGAAAAAATGATTGCAGGATACGAGGCTGAAGGGAAGGAAGTGAGCCTTGTATGTGTAGGAAAAAAAGGATTTCAATTACTCAGGAAAACCGGAAAGGTCAGGAAAAATTACAGTGATATTATGGCTAATTTCCAGATGTTTAATGCGCGGGAAATTGCCACTGATCTGGCCGAAAAATTTCTGGCAGGTGAATCGGACAAGGTCGAAATAGTTTTCGGCGAATTCAAATCCGTTGCCGTCCAGAGTCCGGTGGCTGTGCCGTTTCTTCCCGTCCAGCCCGTAGAGGGTGATGGAGAAGATGGGAAGAAACTTTCAGGTGACTATATCTATGAACCTTCGTCGGAGGAAATCATGGATACACTGCAACCTCTTTATCTTAACGTCATCGTTTATCATGCCATGCTGGAGGTAGGTGCCAGTGAGCACGCCGCACGGATGACGGCAATGGATAATGCCACCAACGCGTGTAAGGATATAGTCAGTAATCTGACTATAATTTACAATAAGGCCCGTCAGGCTGCAGTAACAAATGAGCTTATGGACATTGTTGGTGGCGCGGAAGCCCTGAAATAATAAACTATCATTGAGATGATTTTAAGACTTTGAGGAGGGGTAAGGCCCAATGAGTGAACAAAGAACTGGAAAAATTATACAGGTTATCGGACCTGTAGTCGACGTGGAATTTGAGCCCGGTAATCTGCCGGAAATCATGAACGCCTGTATGGTCAGCAATCCCGGTATTGATGATACTCCCGACAATCTGGTTATTGAGATTGCCCAGCACCTGGGAGACAATGTCTGTCGATGCATTGCAATGGATCAGACTGATGGTCTGACCCGTGGGATGGAAGTTCGGGATAGTGGTCTGCCGATCACAATACCGGTAGGTGAGGCGTCTCTTGGCAGAATTATGAATGTTGTTGGCCGTCCCGTTGATGGTCTGGGTGATATCTCATCTGACAAAACTATGCCAATCCACAGGGATGCTCCGGCTTTTACTGAGCAGGATACTGAGGTGCGGGTTCTTGAAACCGGTATTAAAGTTATTGATCTGCTGGTTCCCTTTCCGCTTGGAGGGAAGATGGGACTCTTCGGTGGTGCCGGTTGTGGAAAAACCGTTATCATGATGGAAATGGTTAATAATATTGCCATGCATCATGGTGGTATTTCTGTGTTCTGCGGCGTTGGCGAGAGAACCCGTGAAGGAAATGATCTGTATAATGAGATGAAGGAATCCGGTGTTCTGCCGAAGGCCGCACTGGTATACGGTCAGATGACTGAACCTCCGGGGGCCCGTGCACGTGTGGCCCTGACAGGACTGACTGCTGCTGAGTATTTCCGTGATGAAGAAGGTCAGGACGTGCTCTTTTTCGTAGACAATATCTTCAGGTTTACCCAGGCCGGTTCAGAGGTTTCCGCCCTGCTTGGTCGTATCCCGTCAGCAGTTGGTTATCAACCGACTCTGGCTACGGATCTTGGCGCACTGCAGGAACGTATTACCTCAACAACCAAGGGATCCATTACTGCCGTACAATGTGTGTATGTTCCTGCTGATGACTTGACGGATCCGGCCCCTGCAACAACATTTGCCCATCTTGACGGTACGGTTGTTCTTTCCCGTCAGATCTCGGAGCTTGGTATTTATCCGGCGGTTGATCCCCTTGACTCCACATCGAGAATTCTTGATCCAAACGTTATCGGGGAAGAGCATTACCAGACAGCACGTGGTGTTCAGGTTACTCTGCAGAAATACAAAGATCTTCAGGATATTATCGCAATTCTGGGTATGGATGAGCTCTCGGAAGAGGATCAGGTGGTTGTTGCCAGAGCCCGTAAAATCCAGAGATTCCTGTCCCAGCCGTTTACCGTGGCAGAGGTTTTCACGGGTATTCCCGGGAAATTTGTTAAGGTTGCCGATACTGTCCAGGGATTCAAGGAAATTCTTGAAGGGAAGCACGATGATCTTAATGAAAACTCATTCTATATGGTAGGTACTATTGATGAGGCTGTTGCCAAAGACGCTCAGTCCAACGAATAAGCATATTTTCAGCTAGAGAGGACAATTCGATGGCACAACAGATAAGATTGGAAGTCGTAACCCCGGATGGAGCAAAGGTCAACGAGGATGTTGATATTGTCAATGCTCCCGGATTTGGAGGTGACTTCGGAATACTGGCGAATCATGCGCCTTTTCTGTCGACTATCAAAGTTGGTACTCTTACCTATGAGAATGGCAAGGAAAGAAAATCCCTCATGGTCAGTGGGGGATTTTGTGAAGTGTCCAAGAATAAGGCCACCTTCCTTGTAGAGAGTGCCGAATTTGGCGAAGAGATCGACGTTGAAAGAGCAATGCGCGCAAAAGAAAGAGCAGAGAAGCGGCTTGCTGATGATGGTCGGGATATTGAAGATTTCAACAGAAGACGGGCGGAAGGAGCTTTGCAGCGGGCTGTAAATCGTTTGAAGGTTGCAAAGGGTTTGTAAGAATAAAACCCAAAAAACGGTTTATTCGTTTTTTGTGACAATAAAGTATTACAACAGGGTTACTCCAGTTCGTGGAGTGACCCTTTTTTTTGTAACTACTTACTACAGCACCCAAGCTTTTCACGGTCTATTTTGTCAGCATAGCAGGTATAGAAAAAAAGAGCCTGAAAAAATCTGTGGCACCTGTGAGCAGTTACCGTTTTTTTGTTCAGTCAGTCAGTGAACCAAGGCGAAGCTGGGCCGAAGTGGCATTGACATACGACTTGATACCTGTTGAAATTTCCCTGGTGATCATATCAATGAATTTTGGATTCTGCAGGTTTTCTGCATCCTTTTTATTGC
>NZ_JBPLBA010000206.1:0-3087 GCF_054039375.1 Desulfomarina sp.
ACTAACTATCCACAGGGTTAAACACCCGAGTGTACGTTTCCGAGCAACCACTGTCAAGTTTAAAAGTTATCGTGGAAACTCTGGTTTGAATGTGAACAGGAATAGATTATTCTGCTCCATATATCAAATAAAAATTGTGTTTCCCTGAAATAGGCTGTACAAGTGTCACGACCGCTCCGGAAAGTCGGCACTGATATTGTTTCAGGCTGGAGCGAAAAAGGACAAACAAAACACAGCAGAGCGTAATTGGTCACAGGGATCGCAACTCTATGATTTTATTACCTCTGGACTGTAATTGCTCACAGGTGCCGCAGATTTTTGCAGGTTCTTTTGTTCGTCATAGCCTAACTGTGCGGATAAAAGAGACTGTGAAAAGCTGGGATACCTGTGGACAATTACGTCAGAGTAATGTTGATGGGACTGTTCTGCACCATTTTGTCCTTAAGTTAACGACATTGTGAGAGTAGTAACGGAACCACAAGATAGAGGGTTGTGTTCAGTAGAGATAATCATTTTCATACCAGAGTCCGTGAAGGATTTGTGATGTTTTTCTTGATAACACTTTGAGATACAGGCACAAAATTCACAATTAAGTCTGTTGGAAAAAACTTCATCTCCTTTAGGGGGATTCCCTGGTGACGCATTCTGATTTTTTTGGACCCGCTGAAATTGCCTGCTTTGATCAATGGGATCAAAAAAGACCAGGCGGCATGGTCATTGAATGCTCACGGACTCAGGTCTTATTGTACAGTACAGGATAGTAACCGGCCGCAGCTGGAGCTGGAGAAAGAAAATGACTTTACTGGGTGTTGCCCGGAAAATGAAGTAATGGTCACCTTGGAAATTCTAATTTTTAAGGCACCCAGATAAAAAATGTGTCCATGCATGGCAGCGAAGCCTGACTTTTTTCAGGTTCTACCCCTTGCGTGGATGGAATTGTGCTCATGTTATGGAGGATTCTCCGGGACAGGGGTGAAGGAAGAGCAATGGTTACAAAAAAAAAGAAGGAAAAAGAGAAAAGCGTTCTCAAAATTAAAGCTACAACTGGTGCCTGGTGGAAAAGCACCGTAAAGGAAGATTCGGAAACTGTCGATGCTGTTGAAGATGTAAAAAAGAAGGTGGGGAGGACGGCTTCAAAGAAAAAAACAGTGAGCAGAGATTCCGGGGAAAAAACAGCAGGCAACCAGCAAAAGAGTTCGTCCACGACAGACGAAAAGAAAAAGAAGTCCACAGCAGGCCGAAAAAAAAGTTCTTCCCGGCAAAAGAAAGAGGAAAAACAGAAACCCTCCCGGAGTCGGTCACCTCGTAAAAAAGAGGTGGAAACCGAAGTGGAAAAACAGGCGGAGCAGCAGGTAAAAGAAGTAAAGCCAGAGAAAGAAAAAAAAGTTTCCGGGGAAAAGGGGGAGCACCGGCGGGAAAAAAAGGCCGAACCTGTACGTAAACTGCTTATCAATGCGGAAGAGCCAGAAGAGTGCAGGATTGCACTGCTTGAGGATGGTCGCCTTGAGTCCATTCATGTTTCCTCGGTCACGAGGACCCGCACAAAAAATAACATCTACAAGGCAAAAATTGTTGCTATTGAACCCAGCCTTCAGGCTGCTTTTGTTGATTACGGTACCGACAAGAACGGTTTTCTGCCGTTCAGTGAAATCCATCCGGAATATTACAGGCAGGATCTTGATGACAGCATTCGGGAAAAGGTGAATGCTCACCAGTGGAAAAAACTGAGTATTTCCGATGTGGTTGAGAAGGGTCAGGAAATCCTGGCCCAGGTTGTCAAAGAGGAAGTAGGGAAAAAAGGGGCAAACATGACCACTTACCTTTCTCTTCCAGGTCGATGCGTTGTCCTTATGCCCGGCTCGGATTCCTCAGGAATATCGAGAAAAATTTCTGGAGAAGAGAAACGGACACGCCTGCGGGAAGTCATGAAGTCCACGAAGATACCGGAGGGGATCGGCTGGATCGTAAGAACAGCCAGCCTCGATATCACCAAAACAGCTCTTTCCAGGGATGTCAAGTATCTGCTCAGGCTGTGGGAGGAAATCAAGAAAAAGGGACAGTCCCTTGAAGGGGTCGGTCTGGTCTATGAAGACCACCATAACGTACTGATGTTTCTGCGCGAACATTTTGACCCGTCCATCGTGGAAATTCTTGTTGATGATCCGGTGGCTCTGGATCAGGTGAAAGGGTTTATAGAGCTTCTGCCTGCCAGACAGAAAAATGTTAAGGTGCGGCTGCACCGCGGTTCCAGGCCGATTTTCAATCAGTTCAGTGTAGAGGATCAGATTGAATCCATCTATCAGCCCCAGGTTAATCTTCCTTCGGGCGGTTCCATCGTCATCAATCCCACTGAAGCCCTGGTGGCAATCGATGTGAATTCGGGTTCGACTTCAAAGGGCAAAAATTTTGAAGCCTCTATTTTCCAGGCCAATATGGAAGCGGCCAATGAGCTGGCGCGGCAGTTGAGGTTGAGGGATCTCGGCGGCCTGATCGTAGTCGATTTTATTGACATGCGGAGCAGAAAAAATATTCTGGCAGTGGAGCGGGAAGTGAAGGCCGCCATGAAGAGGGACCGGGCCAAGGTTGACTTCAGCCGGATCTCGAAATTCGGCCTGATGCAGATTTCCAGGCAGAAACTGGGCGCACCCCTTGAAGCAGGGAATTACAGAAGATGCGAACATTGCAAGGGGCGTGGAACCGTGCGTTCTGTAGAGACTCTGGCTCTCTTTTACCTGCGGAGGATACAGACGGCCGCCAGCAGGAAACAGGTTGTCCGCATTGAATGTCATTTTCCCCTTGACGTGGCGTCTTATCTGCTGAACAATAAGCGGCAGGAGCTGTACTCAATGGAAACAAAATATGATGTGGAGATTACCATTGTTGCGGAAACAACCATGAAACCTGCGGACAATGAGCTGATTTTTCACAGGAAGGAAAAAGAGGTAAAAAAATAAAAACAAGCTTGAGTTCCCCTGTAAACTGGGGTATATAAACATCTCTTCATGCACCAGTAGCTCAGCTGGATAGAGTACCTGACTACGAATCAGGGGGTCACAGGTTCGAATCCTGTCTGGTGTACCAGTTATT
>NZ_JBPLBA010000207.1:0-5939 GCF_054039375.1 Desulfomarina sp.
AAAATCACTGGAAATCTCAATTGATAAGGAATTCAAATGAAAAAGTGTCAGTCCAGATCATTTTATAATCAGTCTAATGTGATTTTTGAAATACGCCTGATAAAACAGGCCCAATCCCCAGGCTCACAAATAACAGGATGAGTTTCATACATAATCAGAAAATCATATGATTGCTACCCCTGTGACCAGTTACCGTAAATCTGTTGCAAAGCTTGAGCTGCTGGCGCCGGCCGGCAACCTGCAGTCCGGTGTCGCTGCCATAGATCATGGTGCCGATGCGGTCTATATTGGCGGGCCGGAATTTGGTGCCCGTCGGGGAGCGGCAAACAGTCTTGGTGACATAGAAAAACTGGTGGGTTACGCCCACCGGTTTTATGCCAGGGTCTATGTGACGCTCAATACGCTCCTCGATGACAGGGAACTGGAGCGGGCAGTGGTCCTTGTCCGCCGGTTTTATGAGATGGGGGTGGACGCTCTTATCATCCAGGATACAGGTTTGCTCGAAGTGGACCTGCCACCCATCCCCCTCCATGCCTCCACCCAGATGAACAACCGGACTGTTGAGAAAGTTGTTTTTCTGGAAAAGGCCGGTTTCCGCCAGGTGGTTCTTGCCCGGGAGCTGAGTCTTGCACAGATTCGGGAGATCCGGAGGAAAACTGCAGTTCCTCTGGAATGTTTTGTCCATGGGGCCCTGTGTGTTTCTTACAGTGGTCAGTGTTATATCAGTGAGGTCATGACGGGGCGAAGTGCCAATCGCGGCGAATGTGCCCAGTTCTGCCGGCATCGTTTTACTTTGACAGACCTGAAGGGCAAAGTGCTGGCGAGAGACCGCTATCTTCTTTCTATGAAAGACCTTGATCTTTCCCTGCGTCTGGAGGAGCTGATGGACGCCGGTGTCACATCGTTTAAAATTGAAGGTCGGCTGAAGGATGAGAACTATGTAAAAAATGTAACCGCATTTTACCGGCTGAAACTTGACGGTATTCTGGAAAAAAGAGCGGGTTTTGGTCGATCTTCCTCCGGTGTGTGCGAGTTTTCATTTGTCCCCGATACCACAAAATCCTTTAACAGGGGGCAGACCAGTTATTTTTTCGACGGAGGGAAAAAACGTCCTGGAGCAATTGACAGCCCCAAGTCACGGGGAGGTTATGTCGGGACCGTGAACCATGTTGCCGGACATTACGTTATGCTGAAGGATGGGAGCGCCATCCATAATGGTGACGGCCTCTGTTATTTTTCCCCTTCCGGTGTCTTGAAGGGAATGAGGGTTAACAAGGTTAAGGGAGAAAGGATTTTTCTCCATCCTGAACCTCCGTCGGATCTTGCCTGCGGCATGAAAATATACAGAAATTCCGACCAGGTTTTTGGAAAAGAGCTGGGGCGGAGCAGTGGCTGCCGGAAAATAGCTGTGAACCTGTTTCTCCGGGAGACGGACAGGGGTATTTCCCTGGAAACAGTTGATGAAGACGGTGTCCGGTCATGGACGGAAAACCGTCTGGTGAAAGAATTGGCAAAGCGCCCTTCTCTGGTGAAGACGCTTGCCGAAAAGCAATTGCGCAAATCAGGGGAGACTGTTTTTACAGTCAAAAAGGTTGAAGTTGAACTTGATTCTTCGATTCATTTGCCGGTGTCCGTTTTGAACAGATTGCGCAGGGAGGGGTTGGCAGCGCATCTCATTGTCAGGCTTGAGCAATACCGGCAGGATAAATCAGGGATAGTTCCAAACAGCTTTCCATGGATAAAAAATGAAATAGATTCTTCTGATAATATCACAAACAGAAAAGCGCTGGCATTTTACCTTCGGCATGGGGCGAGAAAAACAGTTTTGCCTGCTCACTGCAGGATGGGCAGTGATGCCGCTTTAATGAAAACGAGGTACTGCATCAGGGCTCAACTGGGGATCTGTCCGGGGAAGCGGAATGCGGAACCTCTGATTCTTACAGATAATATGGGAGAATATCAGATTTTTTTTGACTGTCTAAATTGTGAAATGGCGGTGAAATTACGTCATAATTAGTCCTATACATTTTAATTTTGATATGAAATAATACCTAATAACGATTGTCACAGACATTTGCGGTGATTTGTACCTGAAAATTCCACTGACTGGAGGCGGTTTTATCGCGGTCGGGCTTTTCATAACAGCAAAGCATTGCTGCTGCTGAACTTTCCGGGTTCAGCCATGCTTTATTGGGTATTCATATCGATGTATAAAGATCATATCTCAAAAGAAGTCATTGATGAAAAAGTTTCCCGTGAACTGATTTCTCTTCTGTTTGCCGGTGGCTTCAGGGCCAATTTTTTTATTTTTATCAGTGTTCTCATATTTTCCCTGCTGCTGAAGTCGTTTATTCCGATATTATATATTTTTATCTGGGCGGTCTTGATGATTTTTCTTGCGGCGGTCAGGTTTTTTCTCTGTCAGTTATACAGCCGGAAGGAAGAAGCAGGGTATTCCGGTGTAATGTTGGAAAAAGCATACCTGGTGATGACCACGCTGATTGGAGTGGGTTGGGGATTGCTGGCTCTGATGCCTGGTATTTTCAGCAATGTATTCTCCCAGGTGATGATTTTTTTCATCATGATGGGTGTTCTCTATATTGCCATTATTGTTCTGGCAATGAATTGTTTTCTGCTGTTTCTTTATATAACTCCTTTTCCAGTTTTGCTCATTTATGCTTTTTTCAGGGCTTCCCATCCATGGGCTGTTCATCTTTCAAGCCTGTCATTTATTTTCTGGGGAGTCATGATATGGCTTGGTTTGCAGCAGCATAAATCACTCGTCAGGAACCTGGTTCTTCAGTTCACCAATGAATCGCTTATCAGGCAGCTTCAAGTGTCCATTGAAAATGAAAAATCGGTGAACAGGGCCAAAAGAGAGTTTCTTGCCAATATGAGTCATGAGATCAGAACTCCCATGAATGGCATTATCGGCATGACGGAACTTGTCCTGGAAACTCCACTTGATCCTGTTCAGCTGCAGTATCTTGAAAACGTGAAAAAATCGGCAGACAGCCTGTTGGGACTGCTGAATGATATACTTGATTTCTCCAAAATTGAAGCCGGACAGCTGGTTCTGGAGTCCAAAACGTTCAGCCTGCCTGCCATGCTGGATCATGTGGGATCAATGATGCATTATGTGGCTGAGCAGAAGGGGCTCAGGCTGGTTATGCCTTCAACTGTTTCAGCTCTTCCTCCATTTATTGTCGGGGACGAACTGAGGCTCAGACAGGTTCTTACCAATCTGATCAGCAATGGATTGAAATTTACTCCTGAAGGCTCGGTCGAAGTGACTGTTGAGGCGGAAAATACGGCAGATAACAGGGTCATGCTGCATTTTACGGTGATAGACAGTGGTATCGGGATTCCCAGGGCCAAAAGAGATGTCATTTTTGCAAGCTTCAGCCAGGCGGATTCCACTACAGCCCGGAAATATGGAGGGACCGGTCTTGGCCTTGCCATCTGCAGACAGCTGGTTGAACTGATGGAAGGTTCGATCTGGTTTGAAGACAATGATAATGGTGGGACGAAATTTCATTTTACGGTAATCTGCGGTATCGGAGAAGAACCGGTTGAAGAGCCGGCGGAAGTGATTCCCATGGATATCGACAGTCTTTCAATTCTCCTGGTGGATGATAATGTTGTTAACCGGGATCTGGCCATGATCTTTCTCAAGCGGCACGGTCATCAGGTGACAGTGGCTGAAAATGGTCTGGAGGCATTGAAAAAAACTGTGGAACGGGATTTTGATCTTATTTTCATGGATGTGCAGATGCCTGTAATGGATGGATTAACCGCATGTAAGTTGATTAGAAAGGGAGAAGAGGGTGGCGATTCGGGGGGATACGCGCTGCCGGCCAGGTTGAAAGAAAAACTGTCACACCTGTATGGAAAACATATACCCATTGTAGCCATGACCGCCAATGCCATGAAAGGTGACCGGGAAAAATGTCTTGCGGCAGGAATGGACGGCTATCTGACCAAGCCGTTTCGGCGTGAAGAGATACTCCATGTTCTGGGAAAAATTTCACAGAAATTTGCATTGGCCGACAGGATAACCGATAATGAGCCAGGCAGGGTGAAAGAAAATATTGATAAACCGGCCTGGCCGGACACTGCGGTTCAGTCGTACCAGAGCAATGAAAATCCGATTGTGGCAGAAATTTCGTCCGAGGTGAAATTATCTGAAAAACCGGCTGATGAGAAAATATCAGCAAGAGTTCGTGACCATTTGAAAACAACATACAGGCTTGGGCACGGGGAGATAGAAATCTTTCTTAAGTCCAGTCGTAAAAGTGTAACGGAAAACCTGGATAAGGCACGGAAATGTGGGGAGCAAGGAGATTCTGTTGGTATGAAAGCAGTTGTTCACAGTATCAAGGGCAGTCTTTTAAATCTTGGTCTGGCCGAATTTGCCGAAAAGGCACAGGTGATTGAGTTGGAGCTGGAAGCAGGTGGAATGTCAACCTGTCGGAAACAGTTGAATAAGCTGAGACACGCTTTATCAGATTTTCTCCTGGATAATGATCATGGAGAGCAGGAGAGGTAATGGACAACTTACAGTGGAGTAATCTATACAGTGTCGGTATAAAACTCATTGACCAACAGCACCAGCGGCTGTTTGCAATCTTGAATGAACTGGTGGCAGCCAGGGAGAACAGGTTGCGGAAAGAAAAGATAGAGAAAATTCTCGCGGATATTCTCGATTATACTCAGTACCATTTTTCTTCGGAGGAAAAGTTTTTTAAGATCCATCCGAACTATGAAAAGCACTGCGAAATTCACAGGGGATTTGTGCAAAAGGCAGTTGAAATCAGTGAATCCTACAGCAGGAGTCAGGGGGATATTTCCGAAAAAATCCTGAGTTTTCTTGTAAAATGGCTGAAGAGTCATGTTCTTCATACCGATGTAATTTTTTTTCGGGAGCTTGGATATTTCCGATATGAAAACGAGGAGGAGTCGGCAAAGGAAATCGGAGAGCGGGGATCAAAAATCAAGGTGCTGATTGTTGATGATACCGCAGACCAGCGTATGCTGCTGAGGATGATACTGGAACGGGAAAATTATGATGTTCTTGAGGCTGAGAACGGACTGGATGCCCTGAGGATATGTGACAGACACACTGATATTCGTTTTATGGTAACGGATCTGCAGATGCCGGGGATGGACGGTTTTGAGCTGATACAGAAAATCCGGGAAGAGCAGATTCACTATATCTATATCATCGTTGTCACGGTGATTGATGAAAAGGCGAGTGTCATTGAGGCGCTGTCAAAGGGGGCAAATGATTTTCTCACAAAACCGGTTCTCCCGGAAGAACTGACATTGCGGATCCAGGGGGGACGGCAGCTGCTCCGCCTTGAAACCCAGGACGAACTGATCTTCTCTATGGCCAAACTGGCTGATTATCGCAGTGAGGAGACAGGTCTTCATCTGGATCGGGTGAGGGAATATACCTTGATTCTCGGTCATTATCTTTCTGTTCATTATCCGGAGATGGGAGTTACCGTGCCTCTGGCAAATGAGATTTCCCGGGTAAGTCCCCTCCATGATATCGGTAAGGTGGGCATTGCCGATAATATTTTGAAAAAACCGGGAAGGTATACTCCTGAAGAATATGAGATCATGAAAGACCATACGAAGATCGGGGGGAATCTGATCAGTGATATCTATATGAAAACCAACTCAATTGCCATGCGTCTTGCCTTTGAAATAGCCATGTATCACCATGAGCACTGGGATGGTAACGGCTATCCGGCGGGGCTTGCCGGGAACGGTATTCCTGTTGCCGCCAGGATCATGGCCCTGGCCGATGTCTACGATGCCCTGACCACCGAGCGTGTCTATAAAAAGGCTTTTGAACACGAAAAGGCAAAGGCAATAATTCTTGAGGGGCGGGGAGGACATTTTGACCCCCGGATTGTGGATGGTTTTCTTGC
>NZ_JBPLBA010000208.1:0-2403 GCF_054039375.1 Desulfomarina sp.
CTATTTATCGGCACCGGCAACAGCAGCCTCTTCAAAGGTTGCCACTTCAGTCAATATTGCAACAGCGCCCTCGACGAGGTTCATTGCCACTGCAGCGCCCGTTCCTTCACCCAGGCGAAAAGAGAGATCCAGCAACGGTTTTCTGCACCCCAGAAACTCCTGCATTGCCTTGTGACCAGGCTCAACGGACCGATGGGAAAATACAAGATAATCTCTGATAAATGGCTCGATTTTGCAGGCAATGAGTGCAGCCGCCGTAGAAATAAAACCATCAATCAGAACAGGTTTTCTGTTGGCGGCTGCCCCGAGAATAACACCGGCAATGCCACCTATTTCAAAGCCGCCTACCTTGGCTAAAATATCAAGGCCGTCCTTCGGGTCCACCTTGTTCACTTCAAGAATCCTGTTGATCACTTCTATTTTATGGTTCAGCTGTTCATCATCCAGCCCTGTTCCTCTGCCGGTCAGCTCCTCAACCGGCCTGCCGGTACAGATGGCGGCAATTGCAGTTGACGGTGTGGTATTGCCTATACCCATATCTCCAGTACCGAAAAGGTCGATTTCATCAGCAAGGCTTTCCACGACATCAATACCCGATTCCACCGCCCGTCTGGCCATTGCCTTGCTCATGGCCGGTCCTGCGGCAATATTGTCTGTCCCAAGACCAACTTTCCTGTTGATGATTTTACCGGCATCAGCAAGGTCGTTCAGATCTGCCGCAACACCCATGTCAACGACAACAACCCTGGCACCCGCCTGGTTTGCCAGGGCATTTATCCCCGCACCGCCATTGACAAAATTGTATACCATCTGTGGGGTAACTTCGCTGGGGAATTTAGAAATATTTTCCCTGACAACTCCGTGATCTCCCGCCATGGTAATAATCGCTTTTCTTGCCACATCAGGCCGCAGAGAACGGGTCATGCCGGCGATATCGATTGCCAGATCCATTAAATCCCCAAGAGCCCAGTGAGGAAGAGCCAGGTTATCAAGTCGCTCTTTTGCCTTATCCCTGGCCTCACTGTCCTGGGGATAAATCTTTTCAATTGTTCTTTCAAGCACACTCATTTATAAAAATCCTCCTTCATCCTTGACTATCAACGTCGCCCAGGTAACTACGCCCAGGGCAGCAGTAATTGCTCAGGATATTTTCTTTTTTATCGTTAGTGGAACGCCACAGCTGACCAGCACCACCTCATCAGCCTTTTGACCGATAAGCTGGTTGCATGTGCCCACGAGATCCCTATATTTTCTCGCAAGCCTGTTCTCCGGCACTACACCAAGTCCCACTTCATTAGTCACACAGATCACCGTGCCCGGAAATTTTTCCATCGCCCGCAACCATCCAAGACACAACTCTTTTATTACAAAATCATCGACCTTCTCTTCACCATAGGTGAAAAGAATATTATTGACCCAGAGGGTAACACAGTCCAGGAGAACTACTCCCGCACCCTGTACCCTTTCCGGAAACAGTTCCGCCAACTCAATTTCTTCTTCGATTGTCCGCCATCCCCTCCCCCGGCGTTCTTCTCTGTGCCGTCTGACCCGATCAGACATTTCCCGGTCAATGGAAGGACAGGTCGCAATAAATATTCGGGAGTCTGACCTTTTTTCCGCTACTTCAAGCGCATATGAGCTTTTTCCGCTTCTGGCTCCCCCTGTAACCAACATCAGTTCTGCCATTTTTTCTCTCCTGAGATCATCACGGATTCAATAACCTGGTCAAAACTCCACCGGAATCGTGCAATTCTATTTCAGAAAACCCACCTGGCTGTAAAGAAAATATCATTTTCTTTTCAGGGTTAATTCCGAGAAAAGTGCAGAGCAGGTGCCGAAGAGTTCCCCCATGGGCGATGATCAGAATGCGGTTTTGTTCTGTCTCAATGATCTGTCTTGAAAATCGATCAATCCTGTGACCAAAGTCCCGGATACATTCTCCTTCAGGAAAACAAAAGCTGTCCCCCGCCCTGCTCCATTCATCGACAAGGTGAGCGTCTTTTCCAAGAATTTCTTCAAAAGTCATCCCTTCCCATCGGCCAAAATCAATCTCCCGCAGGTCGCCGACAATCCTGACATCCGCACTCAATTGCAGTAACCTGCAAGTCTCACGGCAACGCTCCAGCGGGCTGCAGAAGATCTGCTCAATATTTTTTCCTTGAAAAGACGCCGCTGTTTCTGCAATCATAGCCCGACCGTTGTCAGACAGGGCTACATCTGTTGAACCGACATACCGGCCATTCAACAGCGTTTCCCCATGACGCAGAAGAAAGATTGTTTTTTTCATCGGTTTTTTTCCCGACCCATCATTTTTTTCCGCAATGTTCCCGCGAGTTGCTGGGCCTCTGACAGTTCTTTACCGGAGAGCAGGGTTTCCAGATAATCCCTTGCTGCTACTGCGGA
>NZ_JBPLBA010000209.1:0-5759 GCF_054039375.1 Desulfomarina sp.
AGTCCAGGTCCGATTTCAGAAAGGTGGAAACAGCATCCTCCGGAGAGCAGACAATGGGCCAGCCGTGCAGATTGAAGCTGGTGTTCAGGACACCGCCAAAACCCGTCAGTTTTTCAAATTCGCTCAAGAGCCGATGGTACTGAGGGTTGTGCTCTTTTTTGACAAACTGGGGCCGCATGGTGAAATCATAGGGGTGCAGTGCCGCGATCAGGTGCTCCCTGGCCAGTTCAGTGGAGTCAAACCCCATGACCATATGGTAGGCTGGAATATCCTTGTCAATTTTCGCGTAATCATGGCGCCGTTCCCACAGAATGGATGGGGCAAAGGGCATCCAGAAATCCCGCATTTTGATGGCGGCGTTCAGTTTTCTGATATTCTGCAGCCGGCTGGCATTGGCAATAATCGAACGGTTCCCGAGTGCCCTGGATCCCCATTCCATACGGCCAGACATACGGCCGATAATTTTATGATCCGCCAGCAGGCTGGCTGATTCCTTTTCAATATCGTCCGATTTTTTATACTCTATTTTTTCCTGGTATCGGAGCAGTGTTTGTTTAATCTCTTCACTGGCGAAATTCGGGCCCCAGTATAAATTATCCAGCGGAGAAATTTTGGCCCGCGTTGCTGTTTCCTTTTGCCGGCCATATTCCCACAGGGCGGCACCAAGGGCACATGAGTCATCACCGCATGAGGGCATAACAAATATATCTTCAACGCTGTCGAGTTCCATCAGCAGTTTATTGGCCTTGATGTTCATGAAGCAACCGCCCGCCACGGCAATATTATGAACGCCAGTCTTGTTTATCCAGCTGTCTACGAAAGGAACAAGTAATCTTTCGTGAAGTAGTTGGACTCCAGCTGCTACAGCGTCAAATCTATGGTCTGCCAACACAATTTTCAGGTAACTGAGCAGACTGTTCCCCCAGAGTTTTTTTTGATTAATGAAAGAGAGGTTGTCATCCGATAACCGGATGCATTGGTGGAGAATATCAAAAACCCTTTCACTGTATTCGGTAGCGCAGTATGGCGCCATTCCCATCAGTTTGAATTCATGTTCCCACGGCTTCATGGCAAGATACTGGGTAACCCTGCTGTAGACGATACCTAGGGAATCAAATGAAGAGATATTTTTTAATCGTGTCCAGTTTCCGGATTCATCAACTATTGAAACGGTTCCAGATAACCCGTCACCTGAACCGTCAAGGGTAAATACCAGTGTTTTGTGACTGTTTTGGTAAAAGTGAGACAGGTAGTATGCGGTCGCGCCATGTGCCTGGTGGTGTTCCACCAATTTTACCTGCCTGACTGGTAAGTTTAGGGAATGGAATTGTTCTGTTAATGTTTTGTCAAGGAGTCGTCTGTTTTTCCCTTGGTTGACGATAAAATTGATAATTTTGCGTGGATCACCTGGATAATATTTAATGAATTCAGGAAAGAATTTTTGCCTCCCCGTCTGATACTCGTTTATGGTGGTGAGTGGTTTGAGATAACCTACAAGGGCTATGATGTCTATATCTGATGGATTAAGAGCCTCGTTTTCCAAAATGAGTTTTACTGCAGCAACTGGAAATTCTCCCTGCCCTTTGATTCTTCCGAGTCGTTCTTCGGATATGGCAGAGGTGATTTTTCCATTGGTGAGAAGGCAGGCAGTAGCCGTATGTCCATCGTGTATTGCCAATATGTTCATAGTTCTTCCCAGTCAAAGACGGAGATATTTTTTATCTCGGATGAAAAGTCAATGCCGACCAGGAAGATATTTTTTTTCTGATCAAGATATTTCTCCTGGTAATTCATGGCCCTGATCTGCTCCAGGGCCGAACCGCCACCGTCCACTTTGAACTCCAGAATATAAATATTTTTTCCGATGGCGATGGTCAGGTCGATACGGCCCCTGCTGGTGACATCCTCGGCGAAGATGCGCAGACCAAGGCTCGCGAGATAGGCGTAAATAACACTGGCAAAATAGCCCTCGTAGCTGGAGATAGTGTTGTTGACATAGTTGTTGTAGGGGATGGAAGCGAAAAGACGGGTAAGGGTCTTTTCAAAAATTTCAATGTTTCCCTCCGTCAGGCAGGAAAAAATTTCGCTCTGGAAATCGGCCTTTTCACTTGTCTGACCCGTGAGATAATCAAGAATAAAATCGTTGAACGAGGATTTTGTTTCAAGATTGGGGAAGGAAAGCACATACATGGTGACCGCGCCCGACTTCTGTTCTTCTTTGATCGTCAGGTATCCCGCCTGGAAGAGTATCGGTTCCAGGCGGATGTTCTCGATATCAAAGTTGTTGATCAAAGAACTCCCCACCCGCAAGTACTGGAGCCGGGGGATAAAATAATTTTCCCGTTGGATGAGCTTGATCAGAAAGGTCGGGGTGCCGGTGGCGAACCAGTAGTTGCTGAATTGAAAATCATTCTTGATAAAAAGCAGTATATCAAAGGGGTTGTAGACCGGTTCCCCGAGAAAATTATAGCCGTTGTACCATTCACGCACCTTGTCCATATCGATATTTTCAAGATGGCGGGCGAAGACACTTTCCAGGTCGTTCTGGGTATAGCCGCAGATGGTGGCAAAATTCCTGTTCAGGGTAATGTCTTCAAGGTTGTTCAGACCGCTGAAGATGGAGACCTTCGCGAACCTGCTGACCCCGGTGAGAAAGGCGAACCTGATAAATTCATCACAGTCCTTGATGGTGGTGTAGAGATCCCTGAGGAGCTCTCTTGCCTCCATGGCCATCTCCACCTGGTCGAGGTTATCGAGGATGAGCTTGTCATATTCGTCCACCAGGATGACGGCTTTCCGGCCGTAAAATTGATATGATTTTTTAATCAGTTCCCTGAAGCAGCCTCCGATATCGGTAATATCACCGCATTCCACTTCCAGTCTTTCTCCGTTTTCCCGCAGGATATTATAAATATCCTGTTTCATATCCGCCACATTACGGGCAACCCCGGCAAAGCTGATCTTGATTACCGGATAACAGATATCCCAGTCCCAGCGATGCTCGGCACCAAGACCGGTAAAGAGCTCCTTTTTTCCCTCGAACATGGCCTGGAGGGTGGAGACCAGAAGGCTTTTGCCAAAGCGCCGGGGGCGGGAGAGAAAGAAATATTTTCCGCTGTCAGCCAGGTCGACCGCCATACCGGTTTTATCGACATAACTATATCCCTCTTCGATGATTTCGCTGAATGTCTGGATACCGATGGGCAGTTTCTGTTTTTTCATAATCTTTCCCAGGCAAATTTTCTGAGCCTACTCATTTAAAAACAATTTTGACAACATTTTTAATCCATTATAACATAAAACGTTTGCTGCTTAAACAATCGAAACATCAAATTGAAGAAAACGGAGTCTTATGAAGGGTGAAAACGACGGGTGTTTTGCATCCCGGCATCTTTTTTTTATTCTTGGCCTGATTTTCATAGCTGGGGTCGCCGTTCGCTGCGAAGATCTTCGGGTGTGGGCGAATCATCCGGAAGCCGGGTTTTATCAGGGTGCGCCATTGCTTACCAATGTAGATGGCTATTATTATCTTCGCATGGCTGAGGAGCTTGTGAAAGGCACGTATTCCAGAACGGACGGACTTCGGGTTGTGCCGGATTGTCCGGACAGATCGTCAATCCCGCCATTTATTTCCGTGATTGCGGCGGTTGTTCATAAGTTGACGTCTCTTCCGCTGCGGTGGGTGGCTGTCCTGGTCCCTGTGTTTCTTGGACCAATTCTGATTTTCCCTCTCTATGGTATCGGTCGGAGTTTTGGCGGGCAAATAGCCGGAGTGATTTCGGCTCTGGCCGGAGTGTTGTCCTATACCTATTTCACCCGCACCTCCGTCGGCTGGTATGATACGGATTGTCTCAACGTGACATTGACGCTTGCCGCCATCTATTGTTTTCTTCGTTTTGGTGAGAAAAAGGATGGAAATAGATACCGGTTTCTCGCGGCAGGTCTGTTAAACTGGTTTGTTTTTCTCTGGTGGTGGGATACCACCCCTTTTGTCGCTACCCTGTTATCTCTTATCCCCCTGGCGATAGCTCTCTTGTTTTACTATCGGCCACCCCGCAGCTTACGTGTTCCACTGGGTATATTTGTTTTGCTGGTCCTGCTGGTGGTCGTCGTCTGGAAAGGCGAAAGAATATATGATTTCCTGTATAGTTCATTTTCAGGAGTTTTCAGTTATCTCCTGCAGGCGGAAACCGGGCCGTTTCCTAATATCAGTCAGGTTGTCGGAGAACAGCGCGAACTGAAATTTATTGAGGTTGTCCAGGGGGTGACGGACAGCTATCCCCTTTTGCTGCTTGGTTTTGCGGGAATTATCTGGCTTGTCCTGGTCAATCCCAAGAGATCGCTCTTCCTGGCACACCTGTTTTTTTTGAGCCTGGCCGGGATGATCTGGGCCCAGCGGTTTCTGATTTTTCTCGCTCCTGTGTTTGGTCTGGGGATCGGTTTTCTGGCGGCCAGGCTTTGGATGTTTCGGCAGCGGCTGAGGATATTCACCGTCGCCGTGCCGGTGTTGGTGGCTTTGTTAGCCGCAATTATGGTGCAGGCCGATATTCGTCATCTGGGTCGTAGCATTCATGATCCCGCCTTGTATGACGGATTTCGATATATCAAGAACAATACACCGGAAAACGCGGTGGTATGGGCCTGGTGGGACCTTGGGCATCCGCTAATTTATTGGTCACGGAGGGGAACTATCGCGGATGGGGCTTCCCATGGTGGCGCGCAGTCGGTCTATGGGTCGATACCTTACGCGACTGACAATCCAAGGCTGGCGGCAAATTTTATTCAGTTTTATGTCGCCCATGGTCGTGCCGGAGTGGAGCGGTTTGCCGAAGCCGTGGGTAAAGGGTTTGGATACGGGGTTGAGTTTTTGAAAAAGGTGCTGGCGTATTCCCCGGAAAAATCGGCCTGTTTGTTACAGAAAGCAGATCTGCGGGCAGTAGGTTCTACGGACAGCATTGATGAATGGCTGGCTTTTCTCTATCCGTCGGAAGGACGGCCTGTCTATTTCTTCCTGGACTATCGGTTAGGAATGATGGCCTATTGGTGGTATTGGCTGGGGACCTGGGGTATATCCGACCATCGTGGTCTTCACTCGCGAATCATGCCTTTTTATAAGGTCGGCATGGATGAGGATGGTGCCACCAATCATAAAGATTTTTACGCGGACTTTCGAACCGGAAAGGTGATTCTCCCTGCCATGAAAAAGAATCTGAGGTCACTCTCAGTCTATGATCAATCCGGCCTGGTAAAAAGAGTAAAATATCATCATGATGCCATGGCTCATCTGGAAATTTATAAACCCGCCTTTTACGCGCTTCTGCTCAGGGAAGATATTCGGGAATCGCTTTTTAACCGTTTTTTTCTCCGCCATGAAAGCAGCAGGTTTTTTCTGCCGCTTAAGTTGAAAACACCGGTTTATCAAATTTACAGGGTCGCTGGAGACCGTTATGTAAGAAAGAATGGTTGACATAATACGTCAATTGATTGACAAAAAATGTCAGTTGGTCTGGGTGGGAAATTGTTTTATTTTCTTTTGCAAGTATAGTTAGCTGGAATTGCACGGGAAAAAAATATTCTGTTTTAGTTAAGTTCAGGCTTGGATTGTGCATAAGTATTGCTGAATTGTCTTTGATGAGAAAACTCATCGGATTATTAAATTTTATTTTGGAGGAAGTTATGTTACGTCGTATGAAATGTAAAGCAGACGAAAAAGGTTTCACCCTGATTGAGTTGATGATTGTCGTGGCGATTATCGGTAT
>NZ_JBPLBA010000210.1:0-7968 GCF_054039375.1 Desulfomarina sp.
CCTCGTAAGTGTAAACAGATTCGAGGTTGTTGGTATGCCGTATGATTGGATATTCTCCCATTATGCCGTTGGCCCACCAGCATGGTCCGGGCCGTATGGGTAATATCAAGAGCAATTTTAACTGTCAGTTGATTATTTTCATTACTTTCCGGATAGCCTGCAGTAACAGGGCAATTTCATCTTTTGTGATTATCAGGTGAGGCCGGAATCGTATACTTTTTTCACCACAACCCGCAATGAGTATTTTTTCTTTCAGAAGCTGAGCGAGACATCGGTCACGTTTCTTGCCATCTTCAAGATCAAAAGCGCACATCAGCCCGCGTCCCCGGGCGTTGGTCATCCGATCCGGAAAGTCGAGACACAGGTTTTCCAGGCCATGCAGAAGTTCCCGACCTCTTTTTTCGGCATTGTCCACGAGATTATGGTCTCTGATTATTTTCAGGATTATGGAACATCTGACCATGTCGACAAGATTGCCACCAAAAGTGGAGTTGATTCTGCTTGGTTCCCGGAATACATTATCCGCCACCTCATCAATTCTTGTGGAAGCGAGAATACCGCAGACCTGTGTTTTCTTGCCAAAGCAGAGGATATCCGGCTGGACGGTAAAATGTTCATGGGCCCAGAATTTTCCAGTAAGGCCGACACCCGTCTGAATTTCATCCATGATCAGGATAATTTCATTTTCATCACAGAGAGTGTGCAGAGCGCGGAAAAATTCATCCCTGAAATGATTATCTCCCCCTTCCCCCTGGATTGGTTCAATGATAAGACCGGCAATATCTTCTCCTTCCCGGTCGATTACATCGGCAATTGCTTCAAGTGCTTCATTTTCACGTTTTTTCACCTCCAGCAGTGAGGAGGCATTCAGGGGGAAAGTGATTTTAGGGTTGATGATTCTTGGCCAGTCAAATTTAGGGAAAAGAGCGGTTTTTCGTGGATCGGCCGTATTGGTCAGGGAGAGGGTATATCCCGAGCGTCCATGGAATGCCTGACGGAAATGGATGATTTTTGTGCCAGTTTCCTTTTTCCTGCCTTTTGCGGAATTTCTCCTGATTTTCCAGTCAAAAGCAGCTTTTAAAGCATTTTCTACCGCCAGAGCACCACCCTCAATAAGGAAAAGATGGGGCAGGTAGTTCGGCATGGCAATGGTGGAAAAGGTATCAATAAACTCTGCCATTGGCTCGGAATAGATGTCCGAACTGGATGGTTTCTGGACGGCAACTTTTCCAAGTTGATCCCGGTATGCCAGAAGATCATCATGATTGAAACCGACAGCCATTGAGGCAAACATGGAAAAGCAGTCCAGGTATCTGTCTCCATTGCGTTTGTCAATAAGCCAGCATCCTTTTGACTTTTCCAGGTCAATGATAATGTCCATTCCATCGGCGAGAAGATGCCGGCCGATACGTGTTTTTATGGAATCTGCTGTGTTCATGGAGTTGTTGCCCCTGTAATGAGTAATGTCTTCTGTTTGGCGCATTAAGCTTACAGATCGAATTGAATTCCCTGGGCGAGCGGCAGGTCGGTTCCGTAATTGACGGTAACGGTCTGTCTGCGCATATAATTTTTCCAGGCATCCGAACCTGATTCTCTTCCGCCACCCGTATCTTTTTCTCCACCAAATGCACCGCCAATTTCAGCCCCGGAGGTACCGATATTGACGTTGGCAATACCGCAATCCGAGCCTACTGCACTCAGGAAGGTTTCAATCTGTCCGTGGTGCGTACTGAAAACAGAAGAGGAAAGTCCCATCTCCACATCGTTATTTATGGTAATTGCTTCATGGATACCCCCCTTATATTTCATGAGATAGAGGATTGGTGCAAAGGTTTCTTCCTGAACAATATCCATATGGTTCCTGACTTCGGCAAGAGTAGGTTCAACATAGCAGCCTGAAGGGAATTTTTTTCCCTTCGGCAGGCAGTTGCCCCCGGTGAGGATTGAACCGCCTTGTTTTTTTATCAGTCTGACCGCCTTCTGAAAATCTTTTACTGCGCCTTTGTCAATCAACGGCCCCATATGATTTTTTTCTATGAGAGGATCGCCGGTCTTCAGACTTTTATAGGCACCGATCAGTTTCTTTTTTACCTCCTGGTAGATCGATTCATGGATAATCAGACGTCTTGTTGTCGTGCAGCGTTGACCGGATGTGCCGATGGCCCCGAAAACGATTGCCGGCAGGGCTAGCTTCAGGTCCGCGTGTTCTGTTAAAATAACCGCATTATTGCCGCCGAGTTCAAGGATTGTTCTGCCCAGACGGGCAGCCACCTTTTCTGAAACATGGCGGCCCGCAGGAATGGAACCGGTAAATGATACCAGGGGGATACGATGGTCGTTGGTTATCGTTTCTCCAAGACTGTTTCCATTTCCAATCACCAGTGAGAAAAGGCCTTCGGGAAGATGATTTTTGCCGAGTACCCTGGAAATCACCATCTGAAGTGCCACCGCGGAAACAACTGCTTTTGATGATGGTTTCCAGATGCAGACATTACCGCAGACTGCGGCTACCATCGCGTTCCATCCCCACACTGCCATGGGGAAATTAAAAGCGGTGATGATTGCGATTGGTCCCAGGGGATGATACTGTTCAAAAAGGCGATGGTTTGGTCGTTCTGAAACTGTTGTCATGCCATAGAGCATTCTCGACTGACCAACGCAGAAATCACAGATATCTATCAGCTCCTGGACCTCGCCCAACCCTTCCTGCAGCGGCTTTCCGGTTTCATAGGAGATCAGTTTTCCTAGTGGTTGCTTGAAATCACGAAGCTGCAATCCGATCTGTCTGATGATTTCGCCCCTGGCGGGTGCGGGGGTTGTCTGCCATTCGTTAAATGCGTTTTGGGCGGTTTTTACAATTTTATCATAATCTTTTGTGGTTGCTTTTGACACGGTGGCAAAAATTTCACCATCAACAGGAGAATATGCTGGAATTTTTTTCCGTTTCTTGCGTGAAAGCCAGATTCTTCCGCTGGAGCAACCAGGTATGCTGGAACCAATGCCAAGGGTTTTAAGAAAGTCCATTATCTCTCCTCAACAGGAATAGGGTGATTGACAACATATTGGTTTTCTTAAATATCGCATCTTCCTATCCGGGAGTCAAGAAACATAAAAGAGAAAAACCGGCATGGCCTGCCCAATGGTTCAACCACGACTGACAAGTGAAAATCTGACTGCAGTGATACGACCTTCTTCCGTGGGGTTTTCAGATACACTGTTGATAACAGAATAAAAAACAAATAGGATTGGGCTTTCAGGTCGTTTGCACAAATATTCCACTGCGAAAGGTTTTACAGCCGAAGTGGGGGATTTTACAGAGATTATAATTGAGTATTTCGGTCCAGCTTTGCTGGTTTGACTGGTGGAACGTGATTACATGAAGATAAGTGAGTAACTGGGGGTATGATGGAGCTTTCAATTGATTTTGCGGGAATTACGGGACTCATTCGGAGTGCCCATGGAGAGGGAAGAAATTTTCTTTATGAATATGAAGTGTACTCATTACTTTCAAGGTCCGGTGCGGAAACACCGCCGAAATCGATTTTTCTTCCCAAAGGAGCCCGTTTTTCTGATGAGGAACTGACGGCTCTGCCGGGGGAAAAAGTTGTTCTGAAAATTGTTTCTCCCAATATCATCCATAAAACCGAAGTGGGTGGGGTTCGGATCACCGAAAAAAGACCTGAAAAAATCCGCTCCGCTGTCAGGAGGATGCTTTACGAGGTTCCGGAAAATTACGGTAGATGGATAGAAAATAATAGAGCGGCTTCACCACCGTGTTACCGGGAGTTGTCCGGTGACAGACTGGAGGAGGCGATCAGTGCAGATCTCAAGGGTATTCTGCTTGTCCAGTTCATGCCGCCTGATTCCATGGCTTTTGGCAATGAGCTGATTGTCGGTCTGAGGCATACGCGGGAATTCGGTATGGTGATCAGTGCAGGGCTTGGGGGGACGGATGCCGAACTGTATGCGGAACGATTTCGCAAAGGGCAGGCCATTGTGGCGGCCCTGACGGAAATGAATGATGGCCATTCCTTTTTTGAGCTGTTTAAACCGACCATTGCCTATAAAAAACTTACGGGTCTGACTCGTGGTCAGCGAAGGGTTGTGACCAATGAACAATTGATAGAATGCTTTGATTCCTTTATCCGCATGGCCAACCATTATTCTCCGTCCAACCGGCAAAGTCCGTATGTGATCGAGGAACTGGAAGTCAATCCCTTTGCTTTCACAGATTATCTCATGGTGCCTCTTGATGGCATGTGCAGGTTTTCCACGCAGCCGACGGTGGCTAGACCGAGGCCTGTTGAAAAAATCGGTTGTCTGCTGCATCCGGAAAAAATCGGCATTATCGGTGTTTCTTCCCGGCGCAGGAATTTCGGTCGTATTATTCTCGATAATATTCTGGCCGAAGGTTATCCGCGGGGAAATGTGGTCATTATCAAAGAAGGTGAAAAGGAGATAGGCGGGGTGTCGTGTGTTGCCTCTTTTGCCGAACTGGGGGAAAAACTGGATCTGCTGATTGTGGCCATAGCCGCTGCCCAGGTTCCAGCCCTGGTGGAGGATGTGACTCGTCTTGGCTGTGCAAGGAGTGTTATGCTGATTCCAGGAGGCCTCGGGGAAACAGAGGAGAGCCGGGAAAGAGCCAGGGAAGTGATCAGGTTGATTGATGAATCCCATGAGGCGGATGGCCCGGTTTTCCTTGGGGCAAACTGCATGGGGGTTATTTCCAGGCCGGGAAGATATGACACTTGGTTCATCCCCGAGGAAAAGCTACCGAAGATACGTGGAAAAAAATATCACCGGGCCGCGCTCATCAGTCAGAGTGGCGCTTTCATGCTCCATCGCAGCCACCAGTATCCCCAGCTCAATCCGGCTTATATGATATCCATGGGCAATCAGACTGATCTGACATTGGGAGATATGGTCCATTACTTCAAAGACAGGGATGAGGTTGACGTAATAGCCATTTATGCTGAAGGGTTTTCCGATCTTGACGGTCTCGCATTTTGCAGAGCGGTCAGGCAGGCAGTCTGTAACGGGAAAACAGTGATTTTTTACAAGGCGGGCAGGACTGAAGAGGGTAAAGCTGCGACCAGCGGACACACGGCTTCTCTTGCCGGAGATTATATGGTTTGTGAGAATTGTGTGCATCAGGCTGGAGCCATCGTCGCCAGAAATTTCACGGAATTTCAGGACCTGTTTTTTCTTGCGGAGACCCTGCATGATAAGGTAATTAACGGGAACAGGCTGGCTGCTGTCAGTGGAGCCGGATTTGAGGCGGTGGGAATGGCCGATTCCATTGCTTCCGATGAGTTTCGTATGCATCTTGCGGAATTTGGTGAGAACACCAGGAGCAGGATCACACATCTCCTGGAAGAGAAAAATCTCTCTTCCCTTGTCACCGTGACCAATCCCCTGGATATCACACCCATGGCTGATGATGAAACTCACGTTATGGTGGCCGGAATTGTCTCAGAAGATGAAGGCGTGGATGGTATAGTCATCAGCCTTGATCCCCTTTCTCCGGTAACCTGCACCCTGGCCGGGTCTGCGGCTGGACAGTATGATATGAACCAGGAGGAGGCTGTCAGGCGCAGGATTGGACAACTGGTAGCCGCCTGTGACAAACCTGTTATCACAGTTGTTGATGGTGGAAGATTGTATGACCCTCTGCGGGACGCGCTCGTTGATCAGGGAATTCCTGTTTTCCCTGTTTGCGACAGGGCCGTTGCTGCTCTTTCTCTCTATATGCAGGGACGGCTTGAAGTGCAGGGGGTCATTGGAAGTGGGAATTGATCTCTTTTGCCAGTTCCCTGCCGATACCCTTTACTTCCAGCAGTTCCTCCACCGTGGCAGCCTTAACCCTTTTGAGGCTGCCCATATGGCGGAGAAGGTTTTTCTTTTTTATTTCCCCGATTCCGGCTATTGCGTCAAGCTCAGAGGTGAGGGTTGCTTTTTTGCGGAGTTTTCTGTGAAATGTTATGCCATATCGGTGGGATTCATCCCGAATTTTCATGAGGTAGAGGAGGACCGGATCGTGGGAGCGTAAGAGAATGGGATTCTTTCTGCCGGGTTTGTAGAGTTTTTCCCCTTCATTGGTTTTTTCCTTGGCGATACCTATCCAGTCCAGTTCTTCTGTGATACCAAGTTCTGCAGCTACAGCGAGAGCAATGCCAAGCTGGCCACGGCCTCCATCCACCACGAAGAGATCAGGAAGATTGTTTTCCCTTATTCCCCGTGACAGGCGTCTTATCAAGACCTCCCGCATCATGGCATAGTCATCCGGGCCCGCAACTGTTTTGATCCTGAAATGGCGAAAATTTTTTTTATCAGGTTCTCCCTTAAAAAAATGGACAAGGGAGCCGACGGCCTGTTTTCCACCTATATTGGAAATATCCAGGCATTCGATTTTCTCTGGTATTCGTTTGAGATGGAGCTTTTTTTCCATGGCCCTGCAGAGGCCCTGCCATGATTTTTCCTTTTTTTCCTTTTCTTCGAAGAGTTGACGGGCGTTGGTGTCAGCCATGGACACCAGTTTGAGATTATCACCACGTTTCGGGATTTTCAGGATGGCTTTTTTCCCGGTTCTGTCATGGAAATGGGCCTGAATCAGATCAAGGTCAGCGGGAGCAAAGGGCAGGAGGATTTCTCCAGGGGGAACCGAGTCCATATCATAAAACTGGGTCAGAGCCTGGGACAGAATTGACTGGTCATCTCCGTAGGGATCACTGATAAAAAAAGACCTGGAGCCGTTAAGAAGTCCGTTTCGAATGAAGAGAACAGCAATGGTAACGGCGGTTCCCTGCCGGGCAAAACCGAATACATCCTGATCTCTGCAATGGCTGGCAGAGATGATCTGTTTTTCAAGTGTACGGGAAAGGGCCGATATCTGGTCCCGCAGTGCAGCCGCTTTTTCAAACTGCAGCCGGTCCGCTGCCGCTTCCATCTTTTTTTTCAACTGTGCGGTAAGATCCCTGTTTCGACCTTCCAGCAGGAGCAGGATATTGTTGACATGCTCAGAATAGAGTTTTCTGTCCGCAGTACCTGTGCAGGGGGCCAGACATTTGCCTATCTGATTGTTCAGGCAGGGACGTTTCCTTTTTCTCAGTCCACTTCCCTTGCAGTTTCGTAAAGGAAAAAGGGTGGCGATCAGTTTAAGAGTGGCCCACATGGCTGAGGATGAGGAAAAGGGTCCGAAATATCTGGCCTTGTCCTGTTTTTTTTTCCTGACCATCATGACCCTGGGCCACTCTTCCTGGACAGTGACACGGATATAGGGATAGTTTTTGTCATCCCTGAGTATGATATTGTATTTTGGTTTGTGTTTTTTTATCAGTGATGCTTCCAGGATCAGCGCTTCTTTTTCCGTTGTGGTGATGATGGTGTCAACCTTTTTCACCCTGGAAAGCATTATTGCCGTTTTGCTGTGCCCGGTTCCTGAAAAACGGGTATAAGATGAAAGCCGCTTGAACAGATCTTTAGCTTTTCCCACATACAGAACAGCCGAGCTACTGTCCAGCATCAGGTAGACACCGGGGGCATGGGGAGCAGATTCTATCGCGTTCCCTGGAAACATAACGGTTTTGAAGTAAATTGTCCCTGAATCCATGAGCATTCGATGGGGTGCATCCTTTTCCTTAAAATAGTCACAAAGCCATCATGGATTCAGGTTATTGCCACCTTAACCAGTCACCGTTACAGGACGTTTTCCAGTAATTCCAGTCTTGGCAGCACCTTCAGGTGTGTTCCGGGGAAGCGGCGGGGCAGAAGCAAGCGCTGTTCCGAAAGCTGTCTGGCGCGCGGCTGTACAGAATTTTGCCAGATCCTGCTCAATTATGCCGAAACGAGCAGCCATAATGGACGGCAGTGAACAGGCCGGCAGTTCTCTCTGCCTCCAGCCTGGAAGGGCAACAACAAACCGCATACCGGAACGCTGGACTCGATTACCCATGTACGTATTGCAGCAGA
>NZ_JBPLBA010000211.1:0-4484 GCF_054039375.1 Desulfomarina sp.
TCTGTCTTCTTCTTTCCCTGACAAGTTTCTTGTTTTTTATATGGGTTGCTACTTCACGTTCCTGATCGTGGCTTTCATTCATGCAAATTGCTCCTGATGCCGCCATTGACCTGAACCCTGCACTTCAGGCTATCTTGAAAAATCGCGTTTTCGCCTGATTTCCGCGTCACATGAAAATGAATCAAGTCTGTCCAACAAATCCATTTTTTCCTACGAGGCAATTGCTGATGGATTCAGGAATTTTTCAAGGTATCCATCAGAGAGAGTTACAGGCCCAATGTTGTTAACTTAAGCGATGGGTCCCATTCCGACCTCGTCCGAGGGGCGCCATAAACCAGTCCCTGGTCGCTTGACTGCAGCCGTCCTGGCTGCAGACACCCTCGGCCAAGGTCAGAATGGGAGTTTTCTGAACCATCTTGCCCTCAAGTTAACGACATTAAAGTGCATGTTAAGGTTTAATTCATCCGGAGAATTTCATGGAAGGTGTGGTTTTTTTAAATAATGAGTTTATGCCGGCAGATCAGGCGAAGGTTTCTGTTTTTGACCGGGGGTATCTGTTCGGGGATGGGGTCTATGAAGTTGTTCCTGTTATTCAGTCCTGCCTGATTGACAGGGACAATTTCCTGGAACGGCTGGAGCACAGTCTCAATGCTGTCGGCATTGACTGGCCCTGCTCCAGGGAGGATTATGTTGCCTTGCTGGAAGAGCTTATCCGTCGAAATAATCTGGTGGAGGGTGGTGTGTACACCCAGGTGACCCGAGGTGTTGCGCCGCGGGATTTCGGCTTTCCACGGGACTCTTCCCCCTCCTGTATGGCGTTTACCCTGAAAAAGGTGCTGGTGGACAATCCCCTGGCGGAAAGTGGAGTAGCGGTGGTGACGGTTCCTGATATTCGCTGGAAGAGAAGGGATGTGAAATCAATAGCCCTGCTTGGTCAGTGCCTGGCCAAGGAGGAGGCGGTCAGAAAAAATGGTTTTGAGGGATGGATGGTTGAAGATGGTTTCGTGACGGAAGGAACCTCGTCCACGGCCTATATCGTCAAGGGAAATACCATCATTACCCGGCCGCTTTCCCGCTCCATCCTTCCGGGAATCAGACGAAAAAGCCTGCTTTATCTTGCCCGTAAAGAAAAAATTGCAATTGAGGAACGACTGTTTACAGTTAAAGAAGCACTGGAGGCGGATGAAGCCTTTCTCAGCAGTGCGACTACACTTGTTCTACCTGTTGTTCAAATTGATGGCCGGACAATTGGTGACGGGAAGCCGGGGAGAATGGCGAAACATCTCCGGGAGCTTTATATCCGTATGGCATTTGAAGAGGCCGGAAAAAAACTGTAATTGGTTGAAAAAATCAGACTGAGGTAACTATGAAAAAGACAGCGTATGTCGTTGCGGGACTGGTCCTGTTGTCTCTGCCCGTTACCGGTTTTGCCGCTAACACCGTGATACGGGTACCCGGTGTTGAAATCAGGGATGATGGAAGTGTTTCCGCACCCGGTGTGGAGATAGGGGCGGACGGTTCCGTCAGTGCACCCGGTGTTGAAGTTGACCGGCACGGCAATGTAGAGGCACCAGGGGTGTCGATTCATGGTGTGGGTGGAGACAACGACAACAGGATCGTTCTGGACAGTGATGGCGGGGCTATTAATATAGCAGCTGATCATCAGGATGTGGAGATCAGTGGAGATAATAACCGGATCTCGGCTTCCGGCAGGATTTTGAACATGCATGTCAACGGTGACTCCAACACCATAAAACTTGAGGGCACTGTGAAGAAAATAGAGGTGAGTGGGGATGACAACCGCTTTTACTATTACAGTTATGATACAGAGATTGTGGACAACGGTGACAATAATCGGTTTTTCAGAAGATAACGTTAACCAGAATCCATCAGAGTTGTAAAGGTGGCTTATTTCCGGAGGCTGCTGTTTATTCTTCCTCTCCTTCTTTCCAGTTGCGGTCTGTTTACAGGGCCGACATATGACAGCCACTCTCTGGACAGGGTAAGGGGGAAGACCCTGACTGTCTGGATGCTCTCTGATATCCAGCCTGTGACAATTCCGGGCAGGCATGTCTTTGAACGGGCAATCAATGATACCGATGGGGCTGTGCCGGATGTCAACCTCGCGGTGATTGCCGGGGATCTGCTCCAGGCACGAAGCCAGGCGGAGTCATTCGAGTGGTTTCTTTCTGCAAGGAAACGTTCTTCAATACGCAGTTGGTATGAAATTGCTGGAAATCATGATGTTCGAAGCGGCCGGGTATTTCATCAGTATATAAAGAAACCCGGCCATTACGGTGTCCGGGTTGGCAATATTCTTTTTCTTCTGCTCTCTGATGAATCCACAGCTTCAAGAACAGATATTTCCGATACGGCCTTTCAATGGTGGAGAGAGGCTGTGCGGAACAATCGGCAGTATATAATCATCACCGTGACCCATGCCCAGCTCCTTCACAGTGGCCTGTTCGCCTCTTTTATCCCCAGCAGGCGCATAGCGGATTCACAGCGATTTGAAAAAGTCCTGCGGGACGAAAAGGTGGCCATATGGGCTTCGGGCCATTCGCACCTGCCCCAGGGGATGTGGGGGACAATCTCCATTGAACGGAGGCTGGGAGGAACCTGTTTTGTCAATGTCAGTGCCATTCGGGAAGATTCCTTCATGGACAGCCAGTCCCGGTTTTTCATTTTCGAAGACGGTTCTGATGTGGTGTGGATCCGCTCAAGAAATCATACAAAGGGGAGGTTTGATGCAGGTCTCGATTTTCCCCTGAAGCTGGACAGACCATTTTCCTGGGGCGGGAGTGCGCCTGAGTTGGTGCTTCAACCATAAGGCTATTTGTATTTGGTCACCGGGGCAACAGTTCTTTGAACCTGACCAGTGATGTCAGCATGTCACAGGTGGGCGCAGGTATATCCATTTTTTTCCCCTGGTCACTGACAAACCCGGTCAGGGCGTTGATTTCCGTCTGTTTACCGTTTTCCAGATCCTGAAGCATTGACGGGCGGTGATTGAAGGTGGCGGGGAGCAGCCTGTCGTACAGTTCGACTTTATATTCTTCCGCATTTTCCCAGGGAGTGGTGCCGCCCAGGGCGGAAATTACAGCAAAGGTCTCTTCGATTATGCTGTCAATTATCTTTTTTGTGCCCTCGTTCTCGGCCAGGGCTCCATAATGAACCCCGAGAACGGCACCCAGGGGATTCAGGGCACAGTTGTAGAGGAGTTTTGCAAAAAGAGACTGGTGGATATCTTCGACGGCACTGCATGGATGCCCTGCGTGCTCAATGGCATCGGCGAGCTGTACCGCCATGGAGCCGGGCGCTCCCTTTCTGCTGTTGCCGATATGGATTGCATCCGCGGAGACTGTGATATTAACCTGGCCCGGCTTAACAATTTCAAAACCGGTAATGACCCTGGCACCCAGACTGCGTTCCGGGCCGAAAACCTTTTCCACCTTTTCCACATTGCCACAGCCGTTCTGCATGGAGATAATATCTCCGGCCCGCTGCGCCAGCAGGAGGAGTTCCTGAAGAGCAAATTCTGTATCGTAGCTTTTAGTGGTTATAAAGGTTGCATCATAGGTCCCTGTTGAGTCCGAAGCGCGGGAGAAAAGACCGATGTTATCCGCCCTGGCAATCCGGTTGCCGAAAATACCGGTTACCCGCAGTCCATGTTGTTGAATCGATTTAATAAACCGCTCTCTTAAGACCAGGTCGACCCGATGGCCGTCAGCCGCCATCATGCAGCCCAGGGCCTGACCCAGTGCCCCTGCGCCGTATATCAATATCCGCATTGTGAATCAGTTCCGCTTTGTTCCCGAATAAGTAAAAGATTTTGCAATCATTTTATAAAAACTGCCCTTGTCTATACCGATATCTTTTCCGCAGGTACAGATTATTTTGTTGCCACGGGTATTAAAAGCAAAAACCTTTGTTATTCTGTCCTTATGACAGCGCAGCACTTCACCCTGACCGATTTTATCGTATCTCCAGAGTTTTTTTCTGCATGCCGCACATTTCAGTATGAGCATTTTCCAGGCCCTGTGGATTGGAGATTTTTTCCCGAATCCGGAGTCCTGCGAGTTTACCAACCCGCTTCGTTATCAATAGTGTTGTTATAAAAGCTGCCCTCAAGTGTAACCCAAAGATTAAATTTTGGGAAGCCAGAGTTCAGGGCACGTGGTATACTACTATGTAAGAGTTTTTCCTGTCGGGGCCGGAACTGACAGGGAGAAGAATTGAATAAGAAATCGTATTTATTCACAGGTTCCCCAGTGTTTCAAGGTCTCTCTTGCCCGTATAGGTGGCCCTTAATTTATCGGTATTGATCTCTGGACTATAATTTTTCTGATTACGTATGAAACTCAGCCTGTTATTTGTGAGTCTGGGGATTGGGCCTGTTTTATCAGGCGTATTTCAAAAATCACATTAGACTGATTATAAAATGATATGGACTGACACTTTTTCATTTGAATTCCTTATCAATT
>NZ_JBPLBA010000212.1:0-5739 GCF_054039375.1 Desulfomarina sp.
TCTTAAAACAGAAAACGTTCTCTGGAACCTTAAAGATCTCTATAACGGGGAAAACGATCCCGCCCTGGAAAAAGACATCGCTTTCTGCAGGCAAGAGGCCACGGCCATTAACTCGCAGTATTATACAACTGTCGGCGACCTTGATGAAAAGACTCTTCATGAACTTGTCAATCGTCTTGAAATACTCGATACACGGCTGACAAAGCTGGCAACATTTTCCTTTCTCAATTTCATTACCCGGATTGACAACGAGGCGGCCGGTGCATTGGATCAGACAATCCATGAGCTCTATTCCACCTGCTCAAGCAAAACAGTTTTCTTTGAGCTGGAGTGGAATAGTGTGGATGATGAACAGGTCGATAAAATGCTTTCCTCGCCCCTGCTCGCGAACTATCGCCACTATCTGCGAACCATGCGGAAATTCCGGCCGCACCAGCTTTCTGAAAAGGAAGAAAAACTCATTCTCGAAAAGGAGATTGTCGGGCGAAACAGCTGGACGACTCTCTTTGAAAAAATCTTTGCCCATCTCAAGTTTGGAGAACAGCAACGAACCGAAGAAGAAGTCCTCACCGATCTGTACCACGAGGACAGAGAAGTACGAAAACAGGCCGCCGCGGATATGACCAGGGGACTGGAAGACCAGTGCCACCTGCTCAGCCATATTTTCAACACCCTCGCGGCCGATAAAATGATCACCGACCGGCTGCGCGGCTTTGACAACTGGCTCAGTTCCATGAACCTCAGCAACCAGCTGGAAGACAGCACGGTGAAAACCCTGATTGAAACAGTAGTGTCGCGGTACGATATCGTGGAGCGATATTACAGCATCAAACGTGATCTGCTCGGTCTTGATACTCTGTTTGATTACGACCGTTATGCCCCCCTGCCCTCCCTGCCCGCCCGGCAGATCGGCTGGGATGAATGCAAAGAAACAATCCTTACCTCCTTTTCGCGCTTTTCTCCTGAAATGGCGGCAATCGGACGTGACTTTTTTGAGAAAAACTGGATTCACGCCCCGGTGGGCGGCAGCAAGAGGGGCGGTGCCTTCGCCCACCCCTGCGTCCCGGATGTTCACCCGTACGTCCTTGTCAACTACACCGGGAACCTGCGGGATGTCTCCACCGTTGCCCATGAGCTCGGCCACGGTATCCACCAGGTTCTGGCCGCCCGACAGGGTCATTACAACAGCGATACCCCCCTGCCGCTGGCGGAGACGGCTTCCGTCTTTGCAGAGCTTCTCGTTTTCAACAGTCAGCTTGATCTCATTGCTGATCAAAAAGAACAGCGGGCCTTTATCTGCCAGAAACTGGAATCCATTTTCGCCACGGTTTTTCGCCAGACGGCAATGAACAGGTTTGAAAACCTCATGCATGAGTCACGCAGGCAGGAAGGGGAAATCAGCAGAAAAAAATTCAGTTCATTCTGGTTGACGACCCAGCAGGAAATGTTTGGTGATTCAGTGAGTTTGAGGGAAGACTACTCGCTTTGGTGGTCCTATATCCCCCACTTTCTCTCGACTCCCGGGTACGTCTATTCATATGCCTTTGGTGAGCTTCTGGTTCTGGCACTCTACGGGATCTACAGGAAAACAGGGGAACCCTTTGTGGAAAAATATCTGTCTCTCCTTGCGGCAGGTGGATCAGCAAGTCCCTATGACCTTCTGCAGCCATTCGGTATTGATCTGAACGATGCGGAGTTCTGGCGAACTGGTCTTGCCGTGATTGATGAAATGCTGGCGCGTATCGAATAAAACGTAATTGCTCACAGGCAATAAAATCAAATAGTTGTTACCCCTGTGACCAATTACAATAAAACCGGCGGCAGAGAGGACTATTTGACCTTCTCCCTGTCTTCCCGCCTCCTGTTACGACGCCAGTGGGGATGGGTAATACCGAGCTTGTTTATTTTATAATTGAGAGCACGGGGGCTGATACCGAGTTCTGCCGCCGCGTTTTTCTGCACCCAGAGGCACTCTTCCAGCACCTGCAGGATGAGTTCCCGTTCCTGGTCAGCCAGGGAAAACGGCCTCCTCACTCCTCTTTCGGCCTCTTTCTGTTCTTCAGCTCCGACAGACGTGTCATTTTCTGTGAATTTCCGGACAGCCTTTCGCATTTTCCTGGTGGGCAGGGAAAGATTCACCGCCCGTATTTCCCGGCCGTCTTCCAGTATGACAGCCCGTTCAATGGTGTTTGCCAGCTGCCTGATATTTCCGGGCCAGTCATATTCCTCCATCATTTCCATGGCATCCCGCTTAAAACCAAGGATTTCCCGGTGGGTCGATTTACAGAATTTATCCAGTAAAATTTCCGCCAGAGGTCGGATACACTGCCTTCTCTCTTTTAAAGAGGGCAGGGATACCGGCAGAACATTTATACGGTAGTAAAGATCCTCCCTGAAAAGACCGAGTTCCACCTGCTCCACCAGGTCCTTGTTTGTTGCGGCAATGATGCGCACATCCGAGTAGATGGTTTTGTTCCCCCCTACCCGCTCAAAGGATTTTTCCTCCAGAACTCTGAGGAGTTTGGTCTGCAGGCGCAGATTCATTTCGCCTATCTCGTCCAGAAAAATGGTGCCGCCTCCAGCCTGCTCAAACCGGCCTATCCGCTGCTTGTCTGCCCCGGTAAAGGCACCTTTTTCATGACCGAAGAGTTCAGACTCAAGAAGATCCTCCGGGATATTGGCGCAGTTTATTTTTACAAAGGGCTTTTTCCTTCTCGGGGAATTGAAATGAACCGTTCCGGACAGAAAACTTTTACCGGTTCCCGTGTCCCCGGTTATCAGAATGGTGGAATCCGTCCCGGAAAAACGCTCAAGGCTGGTGATGACTTTCCTCATGGATGGACTGACGGCAACCACATCCCTGAAATCATAAACGACATCCTGGTTTCTCCGCAGGTAGGCGATCTCAAAACGCTGGTCACGGATTTTTATCGCCTTGTCAACGGCTATATTAATCCGCTCGGGTGAAATGGGGTGGACCAGAAAATCACTTGCGCCTTTATTCATGGCCCGGACAATTAATTCCGCTTTTTCTTTTTTACTTGTCAGGATAATGGGGAGGTAGGGGTCACGATTATGAAGTTTCTCCAACAGAGGCAGAGATCGACCATCATCAATATCGATAAAGACCAGATCATGCTGCTTTGCCTGAATCTCTTCTTGAAATTCAACTTCGTTAGTCTTACATGTCAAAATACATTTATCGCGAAGAGCAGCGATCATAAAATTCGCGGTAGTCCTATATGTGTCATAAATTAAAATTTTATGCATGGCACCGATTACAAGACAGTAAAATATATTTCAAAATCGTAACTCTCTTTTTGTTATACGAAAGTGGAGTAAAGAAAGCAACTAAATAAGTATAGGTTTTTCTAAAATGGGTACAAAAACCGATGCAGAATGGATGAGACTGGCTCTTAAAACAGCTGTTCTCGCTGAAAAAGAGGGGGAAGTTCCCGTGGGTGCGGTTCTTGTGAAAGAAGACAATTTAATCGCCACCGGCCGCAATGGCCCGAGAGGCAGTAAAGATCCGACTGCCCATGCGGAAATTATTGCCATACGAAAGGGAGCGACAATTGTGGACAACTACCGGCTGACCGGCACGACACTCTACGTGACCCTGGAGCCGTGTATAATGTGCATGGGGGCCCTGATCCATGCCCGCATCGACCGTCTTGTCTTTGGAGCCACCGACCCGAAAACCGGTGCTGCCGTTTCCAGGTACGCTGTAGGTAGCGATGGATTACTCAATCACACCCTCTCAATTACAGGAGGTGTACTGGAAGCCGAATGCTCTGAACTCTTAAAGAATTTTTTTATCACCAGAAGAAAAATTTTTCGAAGCAACGTTCAAAACTTGCCGGAAAGGGCAGAATCTGATAATTTTTAGTTGAATCGGTTTTTTTTTGATTGCCAAATCTTCTTTGACGGTTTACATAGTACCTCACATTTTGATCCGTTTACCAGAGTAAACCTGATCAGGCATATTCGTATTCCTTTACAGGCGAATATGGTACAGTGCTGGAGAGGTGACCGAGTGGCTTAAGGTGCACGCCTGGAACGCGTGTGTACGAGAGTACCGTGAGTTCGAATCTCACCCTCTCCGCCAGCCTTGATTATGATTTTGATAGCCGGGTCCCTGCAACAGAGAATCACGAACCCCGCCAGGTCCGGAAGGAAGCAACGGCAGTGACACTCTCCGTGTGCGGGGGTTGCCCGGCTATCATTTTTTCAACTGACGACCCAATGTCCTATCTTGTTCTTGCAAGAAAATCCCGCCCACAGACCTTTGACCAGGTTATAGGCCAGCGTTCCGTCGTAAAAACGCTGCAGAACAGTATTGCCAGAAACAGGGTCGCCCATGCTATCCTTTTCTCCGGTGTTCGCGGGGTTGGTAAAACCACCCTGGCCCGGATCATGGCCAAAGCGCTCAACTGTCGATCCGAAGTGAGTAATCCGCCCTGCGATGACTGCACTTCCTGCCGTGAAATTGCCGCCGGCAGTGCCATTGATCTATACGAGATTGATGGTGCTTCAAACAGGGGGATCCAGGAAATCAGGGAGCTGAAAGAAAAACTGCGCTTTCTCCCCACCTCAGCCAGATATAAAATAATTATAATTGACGAAGTGCACATGCTGACGACAGAGGCCTTCAATGCCCTGTTGAAAACTCTGGAAGAACCGCCGGATCATGTCTATTTCATGTTTGCCACCACGGAAATCCATAAAATCCCCATCACCATTCTCTCCCGCTGTCAGCAGTACGAACTGAAACGCGTTTCGGCAGAGGAACTGTCCGCCCATTTCCGGAAACTGGCGATTGAAGAAGGCTTCGACATGGAACCTGCCGCGCTTTCTCTCATTGTCCGCGAGGCCGGAGGCTCGGTCAGGGACGGTCTGAGTCTTCTGGACCAGATGTTCTCCTTCGGTGAAAAAACCATCACCAGGGATGATGTCATTGAACTGCTGGGCCTCATAGACCGGGAACTCCTCATTACTGTAGCCCGGGGCCTCCTTGACGGGAATGCGGGAGACGTCCTTTGCTCCCTTGAGGATATTTTCAATTATTCCGTTGATATAAAACGTTTTTTGGTCGATCTCATGGACCAGTTTCGGGCTCTGCTTTTCTGCAGAATCGATGGCTGCAGCCGGCTTATTGATCTTCCGGAGAAGGAACTGACCCAGCTGGAGGGTATTGCGGCAAACTATTCCCCTGAAACACTTCATCAAAAGCTGAGCATGCTCATGGCGACCATGGAGGAAATCCGCAATTCCAGCCATCCGCGCCTCGCCCTTGAAACCTCTTTTCTGAAAATAATTGAAGCCGGTAATGTGACCAGTGTTTCCACGCTCCTGGGCCAGATGGATAAAATTCTGGCTGGATTGCCTGTGTCCGATTCACCATCTCCCCGGCCGATGACGGACCCACAATCACCCGGAATACAGAAAACAGATAAACCGGCAAGGCCGGACCCTATGGCTCAGCCTCAAAAAGCTGATGAAAATCCGGACTACGGCAATACAACCCCCAGCCGAGGATTTTCAGATAAACCGGCAGGGCCGGACCCTATGGCTCAGCCTCAAAAAGCTGATGAAAATCCGGACTGCGGCAATACAACCCCCAGCCGAGGTTTTTCAGATAAACCGGCAACTGAATCCCCGGCTTTCCACGAGCCTGCTCCTGCTGCGGCACCAGAGATACCAGAAAAAGAGGAAGATGCAAAACCGGAAAAGCCACAG
>NZ_JBPLBA010000213.1:0-3349 GCF_054039375.1 Desulfomarina sp.
ATAATCAGTCTAAAGTGATTTTTGAAATACGCCTGATAAAACAGGCCCAATCCCCAGACTCACAAATAACAGGCTGAGTTTCATGCGTAATCGGAATTCATTAAGTAATTGAGGGAAATTGTGAAAAAAATACAACCAGTAATACTCGCGGGGGGAACCGGTTCAAGGCTGTGGCCATTGTCCAGGGAGCTCTACCCGAAGCAGCTTTTACAGCTCACCGATAACACTTCATTGCTGCAGACCACTCTTCTCAGGGTCAGTCAGTTGCCCGGGGTTCTGCCTCCCGTTGTCGTCGTGGGTGAGGAGCACCGGTTTATTACAAAAAAACAGATTGATGAGCTTGGTATCTTTGACGAATATACTGTACTTCTCGAACCCATGGGTAAAAACACTGCCCCTGCAATTTGCGGTGCCGTGCATTTCTGCAGTGACATGGAAGAGAATACAGTCTTTCTTGTACTTCCGGCGGACCATGTCATCATGAATCAAAAAATATTTAATGATGCGGTGGAGCGAGCCAGGCTTCCGGCTGAGAAGGGGTTTGTTGTGACTTTTGGTATAAAACCGACCAGTCCCGAGACCGGCTACGGCTATATTGAAGGGGAAGATGGGCAGAAAATTCAATCGTTCAAAGAAAAGCCGGACATGGAGCTGGCCCGGAAATACCTGGCAGACGGGAACTGTTTCTGGAACAGCGGTATGTTTGCTTTTTCTGCAGCCGCTTTTATGGCTGAGATGGAAAAATATGGTCAGGAAATCAATGGTTGCATGGCAAAAGCAGTGGAGAGGGGTGAGGTTGACGGCAGATTCTTTCGCCTGGAAAAATCTGCAATGGGGGCCTGTCCCTCGGATTCCATAGATTACGCCTTAATGGAAAAGAGTGATAATGTAGCCATGGTGGTTGCTGAAAATCTCGGTTGGAGCGATATCGGTTCCTGGCAGGCCCTGTGGAATATCCTCGACAAGGATGATTCCGGCAATGTCACCCGGGGAAATGTCCTTCTGGAAGATACGGAAAACTGCCTGGTTCGGGCTGAGGAAATGCTGATCGCAACGGTGGGACTGGAAGATACTCTTGTGGTTGAAACGGCCGATGCCCTGCTGGTGGCTCCGTTGTCACGCTCACAGGATGTGAAGAAAATTGTAACCCGCCTGAAAAAAGAAAACCGAAAAGAGTTCAGTTTTCATCGAACGGTTTACAGACCCTGGGGCAGCTACACGGTGCTTGAAGAATCACCAAGGTTTCAGATCAAGCGAATTACCGTCAGTCCAGGAGCGAAACTTTCTCTGCAGATGCACCATCACCGCTATGAGCACTGGGTTGTTGTAACCGGGACGGCCAAAGTGGTTAACGGGGAGCGTGAAATACTGCTCCATGAAAATGAATCGACATATATTCCCGTGGGAACGCTGCATCGCCTTGAAAATCCAGGCGTGATTGATCTCGAGTTGATCGAGGTGCAGATCGGCAGTTATCTTGGAGAAGATGATATTGTCCGTTTTGAGGATGTATACGGACGGGAAGAATAAAACGTAATTGGTCACAGGGGTAGCACTCGGTGATTTTATTACCTTTGAGCCAATGTCGTTAACTTAAGCGATAAGTCCCATTCTGACACCCTCAGCCAAGGTCAGAATGGGGCTTTCCTTAACCATCTTGTCCTTAAATTAACGACATTGACCTCTGAACTGTAATTGTCCACCGGTGCCGGGTGGGTCAGTTATCTTTCTGCTGCTTTTCCAGTTCCTCACGTCTGCGACGGAAAGCCTCAACGTATTTTGCGAAAACCCGCCTGCCGTTTCTTGAAATTTTCAGGAAAACCACTCCTGAAATAAAGCGGCCTTCGTGGGGTGAGGCGTGAGTTGTCCTCCCTTCCAGGTCCACAAGATCATCTTCCAGGCCTACGGTGATCAGGAGCCTGGTGTTGCTTTTCAGGGGATAGGTAGTTTCCAGTTTGATGCCGTCGACACTCACGTCCATTGTCCTGCCCATGGAGTATTCGCAGGTGTCGCCATTTTCATTCAGAACAACATAGTCGAGAAGGTGCAGCGCGTCGTAACGGATAAATTTTCTCTGCTCTCGTTGTTTCATGATATCCCCTGTTCCTGTCTGTTGATCTGTTCACCCTCCGGAAAAAGACTGTGGATTGCGTGCCTGTCTGCTGTAACTGTACCCCTTTCCGTAATGAGACCCGTTATCAGGCGGGCGGGTGTTACATCAAAACTGTAATTTGCGGTCCGTGTTCCGTCAGCAGCCAGAGAAATTGTGGAAATTGAATTGTTTTTATCCAGACCGGTGATAGTCGTGATTTCCTTCCCTGTCCTTTGTTCTATAGGAATTTCCATGCCATTGTCAAGTGTCCAGTCAATTGTGGACGACGGCAGAGCCACATAAAACGGGATGCTGTTGTCACGGGCTGCGAGGGCCTTGAGATAGGTGCCTATCTTGTTTGCCACATCTCCGGTATGGGTTGTCCGGTCTGTGCCGACAATGACCAGATCAACCATGCCATGCTGCATCAGGTGTCCTCCTGTGTTGTCACAGATAAGAGTATTGTCTATTTTTTCCTGTTGCAATTCCCATGCCGTCAGTTTAGCTCCCTGGTTCCAGGGGCGGGTTTCGTCAACCCATACATGGATGTCGATACCGGCATCCCTCGCCGCGTACATTGGGGCTGTTGCGCTGCCGTAATCAACAAAGGCCAGCCAGCCTGCGTTGCAGTGGGTGAGGATATTGACTCTTTTTCCTTTTTTACCTTTGCTTATTTCCCTTATGATTTCGAGGCCATGTTTTCCTATTTGCCTGCAGAATAATATGTCCTCGTCGGCAATGCTGTTTGCTTCCTGGAAAGCAATTTCCCGCTTCTGTTCCGGTGAGTTGCCTCTCTCCATTGCTTTGCAGACTCTTTCAACGGCCCATTTCAGGTTTTTGGCTGTCGGTCTGCTGTTCTCAAGTCTGGCGGCGTCTTTTCTGATGTATTCATCGAAACCTTTATCCGGAGCAGTCAGCGCGGCAAGATAGATCCCGTACCCGGCCGTGACACCTATAAGGCCGGCACCTCTGACACGCATCTCTTTTATGGCGATGATAACATCATTTACGGTCCGAAGTTTTTCAGTGACCAGGAAATGGGGGAGTTTGCGCTGGTCGATGATGACAATTTCAGTCCTGTCTGAAGGGTCAGGCCAGATGGTTCTGTAATGTTTGCCGTTTATATTCATACCTAAATCCTGCAATTGGCGAGTTTGCCGGAGATGCGAGGTTCAATGGCGTCGACGTATAGACATACTTCAAGCCATTGAAAACGAAGCAGATTCGGTAAAATCGCCAATCCCGCAGGGCAAAGAA
>NZ_JBPLBA010000214.1:0-11272 GCF_054039375.1 Desulfomarina sp.
AAATGAAAAAATGAATCAAAGTATTATTTCAATACTTGATTATCCATGAAACTCAGCCAAATTGTGGATGTGCCTGTTTTATCAGGCTAGCCTACGGTCAAAAATCACTGGAAATCTCAATTGATAAGGAATCCAAATGAAAAAGTGTCAGTCCAGATCATTTTATAATCAGTCTAATGTGATTTTTGAAATACGCCTGATAAAACAGGCACATCCCCAGACTCACAAATAACAGGCTGAGTTTCATACGTAATCAGAATTTTTTAAGCAGATAGACTCCAATGTCGTTAACTTAGTCTCTGTTCAGAAATGAGGATTTTTGTTCGAGATCAAGACGCACGGGAAATTTTACCGCGGGTATATAATTGATATCGGAGTCTACGTTTACCTCCGAGGATAAAATTTTTCGGGCAACGCAGATATCGGGCAAAAAGACCAACTATGGCCAGGCACTAACTTAAGGACAAGATGATTCAGAAAAGTCCCATTCTGACCTTGGACGAGGTCGGAATGGGACTCATCGCTTAAGTTAATGACATTGAGTGTTCACTGATAATACAGCCTGACTGGAGATGTTCATAAATTCCTGAAAAATTTTCAGTCCGTTTTGCGACTGGATCTTTTTCCCCGTGAAGAAAACAGACTACAGAACAATCCCTCTTTTCTTCAACTCACTGACAGAAAGTCCGTTCTCCTCAAGCAAACTCATTATTTTCTGGCGGGGACCGATATTGGAAATAAAAAGCAAACCGATCAGCAGGAGAAAGAAAAGTGTGCTGAAATGACCTTCACCCCACAGCGTTGAAAAGGCAAGGGGAATAAAAAGTACCCCCATGTACAGCATCCTCTCATAGGCTGTTTTCAGCAATACTCTTAATATTGAAAAATCTTCTTCAGCCAGTTCCGGCAGCAGATGATGATCCAGAAGAGAAAGCGCCCGTCGTCGAACCCGAAAGAGATAGATGATTGAACTGCCTGTCAATAAATAAAGGAGAGCTGTCAACATATCCGCAGCCATAAACACACCATCCGTAATTACCACCATCCAGTACTCAGAGGATGATCTGTAATACAAAACTCACAGTGACAGATCATCCTCTGTTGATTGCCTCAGTTGACAATAACTCCGGCCATATTCGGGATCTGCATACCGTGATGAAACAGGTAGGCAATAATGACCGCCACGGGAATAATAAAGAGAAAAAGAGAGACAAAGTAAACCCAGACCATTTTACCGAACTGGGCTTCCGCCAGTTTCTTGAAATCGGTTATTATTCCAAGACTCATAAATGTCAGCATGAAAAAGAGTTTTCTCATGCCTTTTTCAACGGCAACAGCACCCACCTTGGCATTTTTGAGAACCGCCAGTCCCTCCGGAGTGGAACCGGACTGTCCCGGGCCAAAAAAGATACCGAGATAGATCCACCAGGCGGCAAAATAACCCAGTACAAACTTGGGGAAGCGAAACCACACTTCCGAGAACGGGACACGATCTCCCTCATGTTTCTCTATTTTATAAACCCAGAACAGGGCAAGAACAAAGGCCCACAACCCGATAAACATATCGATCCAGATTTTAGTCATGACGGCGCTGGTTGTTATGACACCGGGCATCCAGACAATTTTACCGCCGCTCTCCTTCTCAACCTTGGCCCGCATGAACTCATCAAGCAGTTCCCCCGCTGCGGCATCTGCCCCGTCAGTTTTCACGGCCATACCCATGGCGGAACCTGCTACAATCGGATCACTTGTTCCCGGCCAGACATGGGTAAAAACACCGGGAAGAATGACCAGCTCAATTACGGCATAAACAACTACCAGGGCGGAGACCATTATGGAAACAATGGGCCTGGCCCTTACCGCACCGCCGGTTGCCACGGCTGCGGAAACACCGCAGATTGAAATTGCGGACCCCAGTACAGCCGCGGTTTTGCGCGGCAGTTTGAAAATAAGCCGGGAAATCGTATAAACCCCAGGCCAGAAAATCAGGTAAGCCACAACCGTTGCCGCTGCACCGGCCACAAAAAGTTCAAAGGTAAGATGGGCCATCTGCTGGCCGACCTCCGCTCCCTTTGCCCCCAGTTTCGAACCGGTCAGAACAGCCTTGATAGGGAGATAACCCACCTTGACCCCCAGGAAAACAATAGCTGTCTTGATATACCATTCAGGTTTTGCCGCTTCACTGAGATAACGGGCAAGGGGTTTGAAAAAATTGCCGATAATAAGGCCCACCACAAGAGCCAGAATAAAAGAGGCACCGCCGCCCAGGGAGAGGGTGAAGGTGGATGCCGGAAAATGGCTTTTTTTCAGGTCAACAGCCGATGCTGCGAAAAAGGCGTTATGGCCGATAAACCAGACTGCGTAGGTTAAAAAGAAGATGACCGTCCAGCCGACCACAAAACGCTTTATGTCCCATTTCTGAAAATAGGCGCCGATGGTGGTGGCAATGGTAAAAACAATATAGGTAACAAGAATGGAGCCGATCGGCCCAAGTGATTTGTAAGCCGCCTTGGCGGTGAGACTGTATTTCCCGCCAAGGGCGTAAAAGGATTTGTCAATTGTCACTATTTTCTTTGCAATTGCGCCGTCAGGCATGGATGCGACCCAGATTTTCGGATAGGATATCCATCCAACCAGATCGACACCCGCAAGTGTCAGAAGACCAAGAATAAAAAAGGCAAGGCCCAGCCAGACTGCCCACCAGTCCTCTGTAGTGGCCATGCCGGAATACCAGTATCGTTGCGTTTTAGCCATATTTTTCCTCCTCTACACCTGATAGCGAAGGGGGATCTCGAGAATGCGGTTAAAATAATGGTTCATATAGGGCCGCATCCACATGGGTATCACCTCGTTGTCAAAACTCATAAACACATCAAGTGACTGCCCCCGCTTAAGATCTTTTCCCAGAACACTGTCAAGTTTACGATCAAGTTCATTCAATGATGGCGCGCTCAGCCTGATGGAACTGTTGGAAACCGTCCAGTTTCTGCCATCATGATTAAGGATCATTTCGATTACTTTTCTGTGATCCTTTTTGTTGTCACGAAAGAATGAAAAAACCATCGGTTAGTCCTCCATCAGTGAAAAATTGATGTCGGCACCAGGATCAATCCGATAATCAATGCAATAAATGCGCAGGCGAGAGAGCCTAAAACCAGTTTGGTTTCAATGGGCTCCCAGGGCTCAGCCCCTTCAAGAACACTGGATGTATCCAGTTCCTCTCCGGACAGGGATCCGGAAGTATTATCATTTAAGTTTTCTGACATAACAACCTCCTTTTCTGGTTTTCAAACAAACCTGTACCCCACGCACAGGTTTCGTATATAAACGACAGACTGAGAAGACAAAGAAAGACATGACCGAGCCAAATGGCTCAACAGCAAGATATTGAAAATCCCGACTGGGACGATACAACCCTCAGTCGAAAATTTCCTGATAAAAAAAGTGAGGTGATGAGAGAGAACAAGATATCTTTGAGTCATTTTCAATTCACCATGGGCTTTTGGACTACCTGATCGGCATGAAAAGAAAACCAGCACTCAATTACGACCTGTTATCACCACTATACACCATTTCCCGGGAAATGGCTGCTACAATATAGGTGCTACTGTCTGAGATAAATTCATCAGTGCAGTCTGATTTAATATTTATTTATGATTTCATATCATTACAATTTACAACACTTCAATTTTCTTTCAAAAACCGATGTTACTTTCTCCTTTTTCTGCACCTTTTAAGATTTTTGTAAGAAATGGCTGCTACTATCATCAGCGTATCTTGAAAAGCCGGGGCGTCCGTGAGTAATTACAACCCGTGCGAAAATTCGAAACCCCTGACCATCTACAGAATAACGCGACTTGCACGTTATCCACAATAAATATCGTAAATCCTCACAGGGGTAGCAACTATGTGATTCTATTATCTTTAAACTGTAATTGTTCACAGGTGCCACGGATTTTTGCAGGCTCTTCTGTTCGCTATAGCCTGCCTATGCGGACAGAAGAGACCGTGAAAAGCTGGGGTGCCTCTGAGCAATTACTAAATATCTTTTCAGGAGTCTGACATTATGCAGGGTTCAACTCAGTTTAAAATATTGCTTGCCGATGACCATACCTTCTTTCGAAAAGGTATAAAAAGTCATATCGGAAAAAACCCCGAATTGAGCGTTGAAGGAGAAGTGGCCGATGGAAATGAACTGATTCCTTTCCTGGAAAAGAAACCCGTCGATATGATCATTCTGGACCTGCAAATGCCGACCGTAACCGGTCTTGAGGCATTGAACATGGTGAAAAAAAAGTTTCCGCGAATAAAGATCCTGATCTGCAGTGCCAAAGAAAAGAAAAAAGATTTTCTTCAGGCAATGATTGCCGGTGCGGATGGCTATCTTGGCAAACTGGAATCGGACAAGGAGGTTTTTACAGCCATTGAACGAATCCGCACGGGGAAAAAATATATTCCACCACTTCTGGCTTCTGAATTTACCGGAGACCTGATTAAAAGTGTCGACACTACTGGATCGGATCCTTTCATTCATCTCACCAAACGGGAACTGGAAGTACTCCAGCTTCTTGTAAAAGGATTTACGAGCGGCCGGATTGCAGATCATTTTCATTTAAGCATACGGACCATTGAACATCACAGGGCCAACTTATTGCGGAAAAGCAAGCAGAAAAACAGTGCGGCGCTGGTGAACTGGGCTGTAAGCAATGGCTTGACAGAACATGATCCCTGACCCCGGGGACTCGCCTTCCGATCAGCTCTTTTCCGTAAATATTTTTTTCTGATTACGTATGAAACTCAGCCTGTTATTTGTGAGTCTGGGGATGTGCCTGAGTTTCATTGGTAATCAAGTATTTTTTTGAACCAGAAGACCGTGAAATGCGGGGTGCCTGTGAGCAATTGCGAAGTTACTGTCAGACGCCCGGGTAAATTATTTCAATCCAGCTCTCACCGTCGAAATGACCGTCACCCCACTCATCCTCAAGATCAGCTAAAGGTTCTTTCTCCGCTGCCTCTTCAGCAGTGACTCCGGCCGCCTTCAATTTTCTCAAACGTTCATAAACAGTCGCCAGCATCCGGCGATAATTCTCAAGCTGCCTCCTGTCCGCAAGAGGACCATGACCGGGAATAATCTTTGTATTGTCATTGGCAATGGAAAGAATTCTGTCCACAGCCTCAATCATTCCCTTCAGAGAACCGCCATGATCAACATCAATAAATGGATAAAAGCCATTAAAAAAAACATCGCCCGTATGGATAACATTGGCTCTTGAAAAATGTATAAAACTGTCACCATCAGTATGGGCATGTGCCACATGCACCGCTTGAACCGTATCGCCATTAAGATGAAAACTGATATCGCGGGAAAATGTGACAACAGGCAATCCCTCTCGCTTGAGCCCTGCCTGTTTCATCTCAAATTCCTTCAGATAATATCCCGTTCTCAATCGTTCCCGGACATTGTGGTGAGAGAAAATCAGGGTGTTTTCCGCCCCAAAATTCTCATTGCCTCCGGAATGATCAGGATGATAATGGGTGTTTATCAGAAAACTGGGCGGGCGGCCTCCGACAGACCTGACTGCTTCCATGATTTCTTCTGTCAATGGAGCAAGTTGATCATCAATCGTAAGTGTTCCACCTTCACCGGTAAAAAGGCCGATATTGCCTCCCTTTCCCTGCAGCATGAAAACATGTTCTGCTACCCGGACTATTGAAACAGTTCCATCAGCCACGCTTTTTTTTGCCTCTGCCTGTGATAAATTCAGATCGTAACCGACAAGTAACAGGAAAAAAATTATAACAATTCTTCGAAACATTGTTCCCTCCTCAATTGAAAACCAGGTAATGGCCTGAACCGAAACCCCTTCAAGGTTATGTCTGCCCGTAAATAAGCAATTTCGTTCAAAATCAAGAACTGTGAAAAAATTTACATCCACTCAAAAAGTGAGTGAGTAAATTCGCTGAATATATCATAATATATTGAAATCAAATCATAATTAAATTTTTTCATTTTCTTAAGTGATCTTATAACATCTTATCTACTTGTAAGCATTTCCGGAACCGGCTCAACGCAGATCAACCAATTTACCGCAACCGGAATTATTCTTGCCGGACTCAATCGCGGGCACACACTCTACCTGCTGTTTTCCACGGAAATATAACTACAAACCGTATTTTTTCTTGCATATCCTGCTCACATGGCCTAATACTGTTGTCTTAATAATTGACCGAGCGCTCAGTTGTTAACCAGAAACCTGTTCCAGAGGAGAAAACCGATGCAGTTACCAAGTGTAAATAAAAGTATCCTGACTCCCGTTGAATTTCTCGCACGAAGCACTCTTGTCTATCCAGACAAGACGGCTGTAGTCTATGGAGAAAACCGCTACAGTTACAGGGAATTTGCCGAAAGAATCTATCGACTGGGAAATGCTCTTAAGAATAAAGGCATTGGCAAAGGGGATAAGGTGGCCTTTATCTGCCCCAATATTCCGGCCATGCTTGAAGCGCATTATGCGGTACCCCTCATCGGAGCTGTCCTGGTCAGTATCAATATCCGCCTTTCTGCAGGGGAAGTATCCTATATCATTGACCATTCCGATGCAAAATTTGTAGTTGTCGACAGTGAGTTCGCAGGGATAGTTGAACCGGAAAAACTGCCGAAAGTGGAGAACTACGTCACGGTATGTGATGTCAATGATAAGGTGTTTTTTGACTCCATGGAATATGAAGAGTTCCTGCAGACAGGTTCACCGGAACCGATTGCCGCAGATATCGATTCAGAAGACCAGCTGCTCTCCCTGAATTACACCAGCGGGACAACCGGTCGTCCCAAGGGGGTCATGTACCATCACCGGGGAGCCTACCTGAATGCAATCGGTGAGATTCTGGAGTCGGGCCTGACTGCCTCTTCCGTTTACCTCTGGACGCTGCCCATGTTCCACTGTAACGGCTGGTGCTTCACCTGGGGAGTAACTGCCGCCGGGGCAACCCATGTCTGTCTCCGGGCTGTAGTTGCCGAAGAGATTTACAGACTCATTGAGCAGGAAGGTGTGACCCACCTCTGTGCGGCCCCGACTATCCTTATCACCATGAGTACCTGGCCGGGTGCCGGTGATGTCAAAATGAAACAACCCTTGAAAATCATGACCGCAGGGGCTCCGCCTGCACCGACAATTATTCGCAACATGGAAGCCATAGGCGCAGATATCACCCATACCTATGGCCTGACGGAGGTCTTCGGCCCCCACAGCGTCTGTGCATGGCAACCCAACTGGGAAACAATGTCCGCCGAAGAAAAAGCCACCATGAAATCACGCCAGGGTGTACCTTTTATCGTCACCCATTTCATGGATGTTGTGAATCCGAAAACAATGGAACCGGTGGCCAGGGACGGTAAAACCATGGGAGAAGTGGTCATGCGAGGCAACAATGTCATGACCGGCTATTACAAAGATCCTGAGGCAACGGCAGAAGCATTTGAAGGCGGCTGGTTCCACAGCGGCGACCTCGCCGTCATACACCCCGACGGTTATATCCAGATTATGGACAGAAAAAAGGATATCATCATCAGCGGAGGAGAAAATATTTCGACCGTTGAAGTGGAAAGCGTCATCTACCAGCATCCCGACGTGCTGGAGGTAGCCGTTATCCCGGTACCCGATGAAAAATGGGGCGAAGTTCCCAAGGCCTTCATTGTCGCCAAACCGGGATCAAACCCCACAGCAGAAGAAATCATCGCCTTCACCAAGGAACATCTGGCTCGATTCAAGGCCCCGAAATATGTAGAATTTGATGAGCTGCCCAAGACAGCCACAGGAAAAATCCAGAAATTCAAACTCCGGGAAAAAGAATGGCAGGGTAAACAACGAATCGGTTGAAACAAACCACCATGGCCGGGCTCCATGGCTCGGCCATTTATGCCCAGCGGATACAAAAAACTAATGAAAATCCAGGCTGCGGCAGTACAACCCCCAGCCTCGGATTTTCAGATAAACACAGCAGTCCATTCACTGGACTGCTGCTTATCTCATCTTCCTCCAGCCTTCCTCACTGAAACGCTGCTCGCGTCCAACGCCCCAGGTTTTCATGGCATTGAGATAGCCGAGAAAATCCGTTGCGGCCAGCTTCCGAATCTCCTCCCGCTCACGATTTCTCGTCTCTGCATCATCAGGAGTGATCCCCACCCAGGTGACATACCCGCGGTCAAAAACCCAGCCCGCCGTCAATTCATCAGCCGGCAGACCAAAGGTGGATGAATGGGAGCGGATAATATCCATATCCAGTTCAAGAACCCAACCATTGTCCCAGACATACTGACTCTTTTCTCTATCTATCTCACCGCTGCAGGCAGGGCAGAAAAGATTGAGCACAGAACTCTGATCAAGAACCATCTTTCCAAAAAAAAGCTCAGTACTGCTCTTTCCGCAACTGCATCGGATTGGATAACTGTCACACATCCGTAATTCCTCCTTTTGTTTTTATACATACTTGTTCAAGAATACATAACCCGGAAGAAAGATACCTTGATTTAGATCAAATCTTTTGACAAACTCACCTAATTACTCTAATTTTTTGAAAAACTATGCATGCAATCTCATGACGGTTACAAGACCTTGAGATTTATATATTAAATTTAATGAGGTGAAAAATGAAAAACTATTCAGTAAAGGATCTGACGATCCCTATTGATGAGTATGCAACGGTGTCCATGGACACAACTCTGGCTGATGCCATCATCGCTCTCGAAAAAGCCCAGGAGGCGTATACCAGCAAATACCAGCACAAGGCAATTCTGGTCCTCGACAAAAAGAATGATGTTGTCGGCAAGATTGATCAGCTCAGGGCTCTGCAGGCCCTTGAACCGGATGATTTCCAAAACAAAATCGAGGAAATGAGACAGTTCAAATTCAGTGAAGAATACCTGGCCGGCCTGCGTGACAGATATCGTTCAGCTGATCCAATCATCATCGAGAATTCCATGAAATTACTGGCCACAAAAAAAGTTACGGAATTCATGCAGAAGCCCAGAATCGGCGAATTTGTGGATGAGGGGGCAAGTCTTGACACAGCTATTCACAAGCTTATTGCCGGCAGACTTCAATCCCTGCTTGTTACCCGTGAAGATAATATTATCGGCATACTGAGGCTGTCAGATGTCTTTGCAGCCGTCTTCCATGAAATGCGGGTTCTTGAAAACTGATCTTCTCCAAAACTCCAGAATCCCTATAACAAGTACTCTCTTTCCGGGTACGCTCACAATAAGGAAGAATATATATCATGTCAGAATTACTGAAACTCTATAACAGAATTGTCCAGAGAGTAAATATCAATCTACGGGAATTGAATTTTGATATCACCCCTTTTGCAAAAGAACTGATTCAACCCGACAATATGAATAAATTCTACGCTTTTTACGGTATAACACCCGACCATCCCCTGGATCTTGACTTCCAGCATTCAGCTCTTGCAGGAAGCTATTTCCTCGGTAAATGCCGTGTTACAAACTCTGTGCTGTACAAGAGTGATATCAGGGGAGATGAACTTAAACGTGAAGGCCATATCTTTAAATATGGCAGTTTCGATATCCCGCTCACACGGGATGAGGCGATTATTATCGACGACAGTGCCCTGGTCAAAACCCTGGTGCATAACTTCTCACACGATCCTGAAACCCCGGAAACCTTTTTTATTAAAGACACCCTGGCCATGGATTACTCAAATATCCATGGTGCTCCGAGTGACGGCTGTTTTCTCGGACCTTTTGCCACCGTCGATCTGACCACCATGAGAGACTGCGCCATCGGTGCCTATTCCTATATCCAGGCCGGAGAAATACACCATCTGGATATTGATCCCGGAACTATCTGGGTCAACAGTCCCCATAATTTCAATTTCCTCTACACCTACCCGGCCAGACAGCTTTCACAGTATATTTCTTTTTCCCCTGAGCATGTCCCGTGGGGTATACTTTTTGATTTCATTGACAGCCGCAAAGAAGCGTTCCAGCGTGTTTTTGACGCCGTCAACCTCGAAGCCATCGAATCTGTTCCGGCGACCGCGTCCCTGGACAGGTACGCGGTGGTTCTGCCAACTATTAAAATTGAAGATAATGTTCTTATTGCCCAGAGAGCCTACCTTGAAAACTCATTTCTCGGCAAAGGATCCAATGCCCAGGAAAACTGTTTCATTATCAATTCCCACCTCAGCAGTTTCAATGTAACCGCCCATGGAGCAAAACTGATCTGTGCCCATCTCGGGTCAGGAGTATTTACCGGTTTTAACAGTTTTATCTACGGAAAAGATGATGCCCCTGTTACCGTTGGCAGCGGATCAATAATCATGCCTCATACCATTGTCGATATTGATGAACCACTGGAGATACCGGCTAATCATCTCGTATGGGGCCTGATCAGAAATAGAGAGGAACTGAAAGAAAACAGTGTTTCCCTGGATGAGCTGAAAAAAATCGAAACTTCTTTTTCCAGGGGTCGCTTGCATTTTGAGGGAAAGGGGGCACTGTTTGTGAAAGCCTTTCAGGACCGCATCCACCACATTCTTGACGTAAACGGCGCTTTTTATGACAATGGTGAAAACGCTGGACATGCCCAGAGAAACCAGAACCTGTCTCTAAATACCATCCAGCCCTTCCAGTTCGGTAAAATGGAAGGAATGTACCCCGGCATCAGGATTAAACCATAAAAATACTTAATTACCCATGAAACTCAGCCAAATTGTGGATTGGGCCTGTTTTATCAGGCTGGCCTACGGTCAAAAATCACTGGAAATCTCAATTGATAAGGAATTCAAATGAAAAAGTGTCAGTCCATATCATTTTATAATCAGTCTAATGTGATTTTTGAAATACGCCTGATAAAACAGGCCCAATCCCCAGACTCACAAATAACAGGCTGAGTTCCATACGTAATCAGCGTTCCACCTGGGTGTTATCGGGTCAAATTTAAAAATAACTTTTGTTCTTTAGAAGAAAATAAATTGTTCTGCTGATGATAGCCTGTAACGATTTACCCGCCAAGTCAGGTTTTGGTAATCTTTCAGTAAGGAACTTTACGGTTTGGAGGCAGTATGTCACCTGAGAGTGTGTTGACCTTTTTTACGGCTGTTTTTCTTTTTGCCATAACCCCAGGGCCGGGAACGTTTGCCCTGACAGGCAGGGCCCTGGCGTTCGGTTGGCGGTCCTGCAGAGGTATGGCGTTCGGCATGGCCTTGGGTGATGTGATATACCTGGTTTTTGCATGTTTAGGCCTGGCGATAG
>NZ_JBPLBA010000215.1:0-4469 GCF_054039375.1 Desulfomarina sp.
GCAATAGCCGATAATCATACTCCACCTGATAAACTCGCAGAACTGGAGCACCGTATTTTTGGTATTTCACATCAGGAAATTGGTGCCATACTGACGGAGCGATGGAAACTTGATAAAAAAATAATCCATGCCATTCGTGAACATCACCACACCACACTTCAGTCAAAAAAAACCGACAGACTCACCCGGATCATCCACATGGCCAATCTCCTGGCCCAGGAAACAGAAACTGAGCACAACTCTGTTCTCATGGAGGCCGAAAAGCTGTCTGTTCCAGCTGACAACATACCCGAAATCCTTCAGGAACAGAAAGCCATAGTATTTTCCATTGCCGAATCAATGGAAATGAGTGTTTCCGTGCCGGAACCACCCCTGCAGAAATTGCAGGGAAGAAAAACTGTTTCCGGACAAAACAACGGGAAAAAAAAATTACAGGAAACAGTAGAGACTATTGCCCTGAATCATGGTCTTCTCGACAGCCTCACCCGGGCAAAAACAGCAGACAGAATATTCTCACTTTTTGAGGAAAACCTCCAGACAGTATTTGGCATTCATAAATGTATAATCCTTCTGCCAGACAACCGCACTTCAGGAAAGCTGTCTGTACACGGTTCATCGGGAAACCCGATCGCCCGACAGATGCAGCATGGCAGCCTGACTCTTGATACCGGGTCTGCATTTTTCAGGAAACTCACGGAAAAACATGGGGTAAGCCATCTGCAGACTGGCAGTAACGATCAGTCCCGTATTCTGGTCAGCCGGCTACGCCTTATCATGAAAGAAGAGTGTTTTACAGCAATCCCTTTCACCTTGAAGGATTCCTTAAAGGGGATAGTTCTGGCTGCAATGGCTCCCCATGTATGCACGACACTTAGATCCAAAGAAAATTCCCTGCTTCTTGCATGCACTTATCTGGGCAATCGTCTCAACCTGGAACTCCTGAAAGAAGAACATGCCGAAGAACTGGCAAGAGAGCGCGCAGCGGCCAAAGAATCATTTGCCCGCTCAATAGCCCACGAGATATCCAATCCCCTGGCCATCATCCAGAACTACATTTCGCTGCTTGCCGATAACCTGCAGGATCAGGGACTCCAGAAAGATCTACAGATAATCTCAAGTGAACTTGATCGAATCAACACCATCAGCAGAAGACTCAACAACCTTTCAGGACCAGAAGCCCCTGCCGGACTTGAAAGAGTTGATATCAACAGGATCGTTACAGAAACGGTGGATCTCTTTAACAAATCTTTTAAAGCTGATTCAACAATAGAGCTTTCCCGGACCCTTGCATCAGAGGAGATAACAGGATTCAGCCGTCCCGGGGCAATTCGCCAGATTCTGAACAACCTGATTAACAACAGCCTGGAGGCCCTGGGAGATACAGGGACTATACAGGTGGAAACACGACTGGAACATGATAATTCTCTCCGAAAAACCCCCTGTGCCAAAATTCTGGTGTCCGATAATGGCCCCGGTATCTCTCCTGCTGTTACTGAAACACTCTACAAACCGGGCCACACGACTAAGAAAGGAGAACATTCCGGACTTGGTCTGGCCATCATCCGGAAGCTTGTCAAAGACCTCGGTGGATCAATTGCACATATTTCAAATCCGGAAACCGGAACCACATTTACCGTTACAATACCAATTCCCAAATCCTTATCCCAAAAATAATCACAAAGCCGTCACGGATTCGGATAAGACTCGTTCCCCTCCGTTAACGGCATCCTCCTGCGGATTCAGAATGAAGAACGATTGAGGCAACTACTCACAGGGCCAGTAACTCTATGATATTCAATATTATTTAACATCAATCCAACCAGAAAAAATAGTTTTTTTTCAATCGTCCTGAGTTTCACGGAGAGTTGGAATTTCAATTGACTTCTTTCTCTATTTCATCTAGCCTTACTCATGGTATTCCTTAAGAAAACAACAACATACTACATACAGTTGCTAGAAACTTCACACTTATGCCAGAAAGAATATTAGTTGTAGATGACGAGCCCCAGTTCCGTGACAGTATCAAGCGTGTGCTGCAGAATCATGGCTATAGCGTGGATACTGTATCTTCGGGCGGAGCAGTCTTCACTATTCTTTCCCGACAAAAGTACAATCTTGTTCTCCTTGACCTGCATCTACCCGACCTCAACGGCCTGGAAGTTGCGGAATATCTGACTCAAAACTATCCGGATCTGCCTACCGTGATTCTCACGGGAAGAGCTTCTGTTGACTCAGCCATCCAGGCTATCCGTATCGGCTGCTATGATTATCTCACTAAACCCTGCAAGCCGGAAAGAGTACACCAGGTTATCAAACGGGCCATTGAAACACAGAATTTGAAGGCTGAGTTGACAGCCAGCAGAAATAAATTCCAGAGGCTCTCCGAAGCAACGTGGGAAGGAATTGTTATTTTTTCCATGGAAGAGATTATTGAGGTCAACAACCAGTTCTGCCGGCTTCTGGCTGTGGATGAGAGAAATGTCTTAGGTCGCGATTTTTTTGAGATTCTTCCGGCTCTGCCCTTATCTGAACAATTTGAAATATTCTCAGGAGGAAAATCTCTTAACCATGTTTGCGAAGTAGAGGCAATACGATTCAACGGTGAAAGATTTCCGGCAGAAATCAGACTCAGGCAGATTGATGACGACGGGCGACTGTTATGGGTTGCAGCCATACGTGATCTCACCGAAAAAAAGAAACATGAGCAGGAACATCTGCGAATGCAGGAAAAACTGGATCATGCCAGAAGAATGGAGTCAATTGGTCTGATGGCGGGCAGCGTGGCCCACGACCTGAATAATATCCTCAGCAGCATCGTCACTTTCCCCGAACTCCTGCTCCTCGACATGCCCTCATCGGAAAAATACAGAAATGACATTATTCGTATCAGGGCTGCAGGTAAACAGGCGGCAGCGGTTGTAGAAGATCTGCTTACCGTCGCCAGGGGGTCCACCTGTCAAAAAGAAAATCATAATCTCAACGACATCATAAAAGATTACCTTGAATCCCTCGACTATTACCAGCTTATTCAGTCTTTCCCCGGGATCATGATTGATTTCCATCTCTCTCCCCATCTCAACAATACCCTGGTTTCCCCCATACATATAACAAAAGTTCTTATCAATCTCATCCGTAATGGAGCCGAGGCCATCAACAACGGAGGTCATATATATCTGTCCACAAGGAAAGAAATTCTGACAGAACCAAAAAAAGGGTATGACACGGTTCCTCCGGGAACATATGCGGTACTCTCTGTAAAGGACACCGGGTCAGGAATCACAGCATCTGCATTACCTCATATTTTTGAACCGTTTTTTTCCAGGAAAAAACTGGGAAAAAGCGGCTCCGGTCTTGGCCTGACGGTTATTCTTCATACCGTACGGGACCACCAGGGGTTTATTGATGTCAAAAGTGACTCAAACGGCACTCTTTTTGAACTCTTTTTCCCGGCTAATGAAGAAAAAAGCCGCAGGGATACTTCGGCCATATCCCTGGACTCTCTCCTGGGCAATGGTGAAAAAATTCTTGTCATCGACGATGAGCAATCCCAGAGAGACCTGACGGCCAGCATTCTGAGACGGCTCGGTTATAATCCAGTCACTGCAACCAGTGGGGAGGAAGCCATTGAGTATATAAAAAAACAACCGGTGGACCTCCTGCTTATGGATATGGTTATGGAACCGGGCATTAATGGATATGAAACATACAAAGAAATTTTAAAAATTGTTCCCGACCAGAAGGCCATTGTAGCATCCGGATTTTTCAACCCTGTGGAACTGAATAAAATTAGAGAACTTGGAGTAATACACTATCTTGCAAAACCCCTCAATCTATCAGATCTCGCTCTGGCTATTCACGAGGAAATCAACAAATAACGCCCTGCCCATCCGAGTAATCAACTCTTGAAAACGATACGTCTCTATGAACTGTTGCCCCTCCAGGAGCATTAGAGAAAGTAAGAATCGTCCCCTGGAAACTAAGAGTATTTTGAAAAACTAGTATTTTTCAAGATGCCCATAAAAGATTCTGATTACGTATGAAACTCAGCCTGTTATTTGTGAATCTGGGGATGTGGTTGTTTTGTCAGGCGTATTTCAAAAATCATATTAGACTGATTATAAAATGATCTGGACTGACACTTTTTCATCTGAATTCCTTATCAATTGAGATTTCCAGTGATTTTTGACCGTAGGCCAGCCTGATAAAACAGGCACATCCACAATTTGGCTGAGTTTCATGGGTAATCAGGAAAAATTTTATCCTCGGAATATTAATTATATGCCTGCGGTAAAATTTCCCGTGCGCCTTGATCTCGAACAAAAATCCTCATTTCTGGACAGATACTAACTATCCACAGGGTTAAACACCCGAGTGTACGTTTCCGAGCAACCACTGTCAAGTTTAAAAGTTATCGTGGAAACTCTGGTTTGAATGTGAACAGGAATAGATTATTCTGCTCCATATATCAA
>NZ_JBPLBA010000216.1:0-15349 GCF_054039375.1 Desulfomarina sp.
GAGCTGGTACAGTCCGAAGGATACGATATTGCAATTGGGGACTATACGCATAGCGCAGGTAATACCGGAGACAGCCTGAATGTTACAGGCGGTGAAGGTGACCCAGTTAGTCTCGCAGGCGATGGTACTAATGACTCCACCGTGGTTGGTGGCAATATCAGTTTCAGCGCCTCGGGGAGTTTCAATGTCAGCAGTAGTATAGATACCGCGGCTGGTTCTCTTTTTGGAACCAGCACCTCTACCAAGGATGCCGATGAGGCCAACGTCAGTGATCTCAGCTCCATTAATAATGTTGATATCACAACGGTCAGTGGATCTGCTGATGCCATCAAAACCATTGACGGCGCATTGATGCAGATTGACAATATCCGTGGTGACCTCGGTGCCGTGCAGAACAGGTTCGAATCCACCATTGCCAATCTCTCCAATGTATCGGAGAATCTCTCCGCGGCCCGCAGCCGGATTCTGGATGCGGACATTGCCCAGGAAACATCGGCAATGACCAAGAACAACATCCTGCAGCAGGCTGGTGTATCTATCCTCGCCCAGGCCAACCAGGCGCCGCAGCTGGCCCTGTCACTGCTTGGATAAGGATGAGTAAATCGGAGTAAAACAGTAAAAAGGGACCGGTTTCGACCGGTCCCGCTCCGGTTTTCATAAATTACAGTAAAGGAGACCGCCATGAATGTCGATATGATCAATGGCACCGGTGGGATGATGCAGCAACTTAACGCTGCGGAAAAAATTGACACACAGAGAAAAACCAGGGAAACCGCGGCAACAGAACCCCAGGTCTCTCCGGAAAATGTCAAAATCCAGCCGGAAGAGTTACTTGACCAGATAAAAACCATCACCCAGGATGGCCTGTACAGCGTGCGTTTTGAAAAGGACGACACTATTCAGGATCTGGTAGTCAAAATATTTGATAACGAGACCCAGGAAGTTATCCGACAGATTCCCGCTGAAGAACTGCTGAATTTCAAGGCAACGTTCGCGGAACTTGTTGGAAATCTGGTGGACACCAGGGGATAGGAACTCTTTCGATCCGTAATTACTCGAGGTAAAATTATGTCAATCACTTTCAGCGGTCTGGCGACCGGACTGGACACGGACAAGATCGTCAAAGATATAATGACTCTTGAGCGTGCTCCTCTTGACAGAATTGAGGCAAAAAAAACTGCAGAAACCGAGAGGTTAAAAGCCTATGCCCAGTTTAAAACAAAACTGGATGAACTGAAAAGTGCGGCGGGCGATCTCAATATCACGAGTGAAGTGCGGACAACCAAAGTTTCTCTCAGTTCCGAGGACGCGTTTACCGCAACCACTTCAAGTGGGGCTCTCGGCAGTTATAATATATCAGTCGCCCAGCTCAGCCAGGTGCAGAAAAGTATCACCAATGGTTTTTCATCCAATTCGGAGTCTATTCTTGGAACAGGATCAATTACTGTAAATGGTACAGTAATTACGGTTGGCGAAAGCAATAACTCTCTTCTGTCGCTGGCAAACAGCATCAATGAAAAATCCGAAACTACCGGCGTCACTGCAACCATTATCAATGACGGCACTTCAGGATCACCGTATCACCTGGTTTTTACAGGAAAAGACTCCAGTACCAATTTTACGGTGACCAGTAATCTTGCCGATTCCAGCTCAAACCCTATAGACTTCACCACCACTGATGCCCAGACAGCCCGGCAGGCTGTAGTTTTTATTGATGGCCTCAAAGTAGTCAGCAACAGCAATACTATCAGCAATGCCATAAGCGGGGTCACTCTGGATTTAAATGAAGTCAGCAAAAAAACTTATGACGGCACCCCTGAGGCGGGTGTCGATCCCTGGGAATGGGCCGATCCACCGGTTTACAGCTCTACCAGGATGGACATCAAGGCTGATACCGATACAACCAAGGAAAAAATTACCGCCTTTGTCACCGCATACAACGGCGTGATGGAATGGATAAATTCCGGCTACAAGGAATTTGGAGGATCGACAGAAATTCCTGAAAGTACGGAGGAAGATAAAGATCCTCTGCTGGGTGCGGTGCTGCGTGGAGATGCAACCATCAACAGTGTGAAGAGACAGTTGCAGAGTATTCTTACCAGTTCCATAAAAACAGGGGGGGACTTTTCAAGTCTGGCAGGGCTTGGTATTACAACCAATAAAGACGGAACTCTGAAACAGAACAATACAAAACTCGACGATGCTCTGAACAATAATTTTGATGATGTTGTCCACCTTCTGGCAGGAAAAGACGAAACAGACGGTATCATGAAAAATTTCAACAGTCTGCTTCTTGATCTCACCAGTGCAACGTCCGGAATATATGCCACCAAGAAAAAGGCCAGCAGCCGGGCCATGGAAAGATTCGATTATCAAATTGACCAGATGGAACTCAGGATGACCAAGAGAGAAAGAGCCCTTCGGGCCCAGTTTAATGCCATGGAACAGATGGTCAGTAAACTTAATTCTCAGGGTGATTTTCTCACCCAGCAGATGAATGCACTTAACGGGATGAAAAAATAATGAATGCCTATATGAACCAATACCAGCAGAACCAGGTCATGACAGCCTCCAGGGAGCAGATTCTCATCATGCTGTATGACGGGGCCATCAGATTCTGCCATCAGGCCATTGCAGCCAGCCGTGCAGGAAATAATGATGAAAAAATTGGTCGCATTGCTAAAATTTTCGCCATCATTACCGAATTTTCAAATTCTCTTGATCATAGCATAGGCGGAGATATAGCAGCGGACCTTGATGGACTGTATCAGTTCATGCTGAGAGAACTGCATAAGGCTCGAAAAGATCCCGGTGAAGAACATCTGGAAATCGTTGAAGGGCTTCTGGTTGATCTCCGACAGACCTGGAGTGAAGCCATTGAAATCACCAAAAATGAACAAAACATAATTGCCCTTGAAAAACAGGACAAAACAAATGAATTGCAGCATCAGGCAAGCCGCCTTTCAGCTGCGGGGTAAACCTGATGACCGAACCAGGTAACGCAGGAATTGGGCGAAAAAGCAATTTTTCAAGATGACCTGAGGAAATCACCATACTGAGAAGGAAAAACTACAATGTCACAGATCGACAGCCGCCCCTGTTCAGATTCATTACAAATGCTCTTTGAAAGATCCATCGACTATTATTGCAGGATTGAAGCAGTTTACGAGAAAATGGGCAGTGGACCACTCGATTCAATGCTGAATTTCACAGAAACTGCCATTGGCGAACTCTCTGATCTTTTCAGTAATGTGGAGAAGGTGGACGACCAGATAAAAACACTGATGAATGATTCATCAGTTCCTCTCACAAAAAAAACTTCTTCCCTTTTCAAGTTAAGAAAAAGACTGCTGGAACGAATTTATGACGGAAACAGGTTTCTCCATGGCAGAGCAATGAATGTGCAATCCCTGCTGCAGCATGAACTCAACAAAATGAATACCGGGCATATCGCAATGAGGGGCTACAAATCATTATCCTCTGAAAACAAAGGTATCCTTGCCGGATCTGTTTAACCTCCTGGGTGGGCAATTACTCAAGGCGCTATTACCCAGGTAAAAACATGGAGCAGCTTTGAGCAATTACCCTTCTATTTCAGATTGGAGGTGCAATCGTCACCACTATGCGCATATCTGTTTCGGCCCTTACCCCATGGGGTTCACGTATTTCTGAAATAAGGATATTACCTGTTTTCGCAGGAATTTCAGCGCCATCTTCGCCAAGAAAAAATCCTTCCCCTTCAATAACCTGAATCGAAAGCTCACCATCAAGATCATGAGAATGGACCGGAAAGGTGACTCCCGCCTTGAGATTAAAATTAATAATCTTAAAAAATTCAGAATCCTCCACAAGAAAAAATCTTTTCATTGCCCCTTCAGTAAATTCCCGGGTTGTGTTCAAATCAAGTACTTTCATTATTTCTCCTTTTTTTATCTTCGTAACTCATCCAGCATTCATCACCAATCCAGAACTGGTGTTAGATATTTTCCCTTCTTACCCCTGATAAAATAAGCACCTTTTTCCAGCCGGTCCTATAAATTTATAATTTTACAGAACACTCCGCGTTGACCTGAATCAATAAATAGAATAAAACTTATTGCAACACTTGAATGGCTCGACAGGTTATTCTAGATTGACGCCTCTGCTGTTACTCTGACGAACTGGCCTTCTTCAAGCAGCAGGGGCGTTGCCCACTCCACGAAAAGATAAGAAAATGAGTAATTACTCACAGCTACCCCAGCTTTTCACGGTCTCTTTCGTCCGCATAGGTGGGCGATAGCGACCAAAAGAGCCTGCAAAAATCTGCGGCATCTGTGAGCAATTACAGTTCAGAGGTAGTAAAATCACATAACTGCTGCCCCTGTGAGGAGTTACGAAAATGGCCATAGAAAAAAAACAAATAAATAAATCACCCGGCAACGGAGGTGTCTCAGAAGAGATGATTCTGAAGATATCCAAGGAAATAGCTGTAAAATTCATTGAAGTCGGTCGTATTACACCCACCAGTTTTCCTGCGATCTTTACCACAATCCACTCAACCATCAGTGATACCGCTGGTAAAAAAGAAAATGGCTGAACTTGATCCGGCACTGAATAAATGTGCTCCCTGTGCCCGTCATATCCATATCATTGGAATCTGCGGAACCGGCATGGCAGCTCTTGCCGGGATGCTGCAGCAAAAGGGGTTTTATATTACCGGCAGTGACAGTCATGTCTATCCCCCCATGTCGGATTTTCTCAACAGCCTGAACATTAGAGTCATGGATGGATATCATTCCGACAACCTCCAGCCCGCACCGGATCTGGTTATCGTCGGCAATGTCATTACCGCAGATAATCCTGAAGCCTGCGCCTTAGGCAAAACGACAATCCCCTACCTTTCCTTTCCCCAGGCACTCTCACACTTCTTTATCTCTGACAGAACTTCTCTTGTGGTGGCAGGAACCCACGGAAAGACAACAACCTGCTCCCTCCTTGCCTCGGCCATGTACAGCGTCGGCCTTGATCCGACATTTATGATCGGAGGCATTGTCAGAGAATTCAACAGTAATTTCCGTCTCGGCAACGGCCCCTGTTTTATCGCGGAAGGAGATGAATACGACACCGCCTTTTTTGACAAGGAATCCAAATTTCTTCACTACCGGCCCAGGGTTGCCGTTATTACCTCCATTGAGTTTGACCATGCCGATATCTTTAAAGACCTGACTGCCATCAAAAATACATTTTTAAAATTCGTCCGCCTTATTCCGGAGGATGGACTACTCATCGCCAACCTGGATGACCCCAATGTAGCTGAAATTGCAGAAGGAGCACACTGTAAAATTGAAGGATACGGCCAGGGGGACCATATCTGGTCCCTGAAAAATATAAGACCCGATGAAGGAAAAACTCATTTTACAGTTTTCCATAAAGGTCATCCCTATGGGGAAATGTCAGTCAGGCTGCCGGGCAGACATAACTGTATGAACAGTCTTGCTGTTACAGCCGTCATGCATCATCTTGGTATTGAAACTGACCGTATACATCAGGGGTTAAGCAGTTTCAGCGGCGTTAAAAGAAGGCAGGAGGTACGGGGAATTGAAAAAGAAATAACCGTAATTGACGATTTTGCCCATCATCCCACAGCCGTAAAAGAAACTGTCAGGGCTTTAAAAGATGCCTATGACAAGCAGCGGCTTATCATTGTTTTTGAACCGAGAACAAATTCATCACGAAGGGCCATTTTCCAAAAAGAATATGCCGCTTCCTTTGATTCCGCTGACATTGTTCTGGTGCGGGAACCGGTACCCCTGAAAAATGTTGCTCATGACCAAATGTTCTCATCCCGGAAACTTGCTGAAGATCTCAGAACGATGAAAGGTCTTGATGCAGAAGCATTTGATGATACAGATAAAATTATCAAATATCTCATGAAGTCCATTCTGCCTGGCGATGTTATTGCCGTTCTGTCAAATGGTGGTTTCGATAATATTCATGACAGGCTTCTGCAAAAAATAAAAGAGAAGCCGGTCGAGGTTCAGGAAAAATCACCCCATTTTATCCTGTGAACTAATGGAAAACAATATAAGAAAACACCTTGCAAAACAGTTCAACCTGACAGCGGATCAGATCGACGCCATGTTACCGGCTTTTATAACCACCCTTCATTCCCACCTGGTAACTCTGGAAAAATCCATTGAAGAAAATGACCTGAAACGAATTGGAAAAGCGGCCCACACCATTAAAGGTGCCCTGCTCAATCTCGGACTTGAACAGAGTGCCGAAATTGCGTACCGTATTGAAAAGTCGGGAAAAGCTCTTGATGATACAATGGATTATTCACAGACAGTCAACACCCTGCGTACCCGGCTCGGTTCACTTCTGAAGAATTCAGCCTGAAGCCGTGACCAGTTACGAAAACAACAGTAAGAAAAAAGATCAGCAGAAAAAAAACTTTAATCTACTCAACAGGGTATCAACCTTTGTGAGGGAAAATGAGTTGCTGCATGAATCCGACAGAGTTGTTGTCGCTGTCTCCGGAGGTGGAGATTCTCTTGCCCTGCTCCACCTCCTCCACTCACTTGAACTGGACCTCAAACTGCTGGCGGTTTATATCAACCACCAGCTTCGGCCAAAGGAAATATGGCAGGAAATAAATACGGTGGAGAAAACCTGCAGGACTCTGAATATTCAGTTTGTCACCAGGACCGTCAATGTTCCTCTCCATATAAAGACAACCGGCTGTTCACCTGAGGAAGGCGCCAGAATCCTTCGTTACACTGCCCTGGAACAGACTCGCCAGGCGTTCAACGGCTCTGCCATTGCCGTTGCCCACACGGCGGACGATCAGGTGGAAGAATTTCTTATCCGGCTTATTCGTGGCAGCGGCATGAAAGGATTATCAGGTATGTCGCCACTGTCGGGAAAAATCGTGCGCCCCCTTCTGCTTGAAAAAAAATCCGACCTTCTCGACTATCTGCAGAGCAATGACATCACGTTCTGTCTGGACAGCTCAAACCTTGAGCCTCTCTTTCTTAGAAACCGGATCCGGCTGGAACTCCTTCCCGATCTTGAAGAAAATTTTAACCCATCGATCAGAACAACAATTCTGCAATGTATGGACATTCTCCGGACGGACAACGGGTATCTCGATGAATCAGCCCGCGAAGCCTTCCAGAAAAGTGTAAAATTCGATGGGGACACACTCAAACTCTCACTTTCCCGGACCGGGACCAGCCACCAGGCAATCACCAGGCGGATTCTTGAAAAATGTTTCTGGAGAATGTCCATAAGGCCGGACTTCAGAAAAATAGTCGCCCTGATGGATTTTATCAGCAACAGCGACAACGGTCGGGAAATACATCTCAGCGATGGTGTCCGGGTTGTAAAACATAAGAATTACCTTGTCTTCTCACGTCCCCTTTCCGGGGGGAAATTACGAGGCTCCCCGCAGCCGCGGACATTTTCTCCGGTAATTGTTGACCATCCGGGATCATGGCCGGTGGAGGAACTTGGAATCTCTCTTCATCTCAAGGAAGAAAAGAAATTTTCAAAAGAAAAAAATACTCTCTATATGGACATGGAGAGTATTACATTTCCTCTTGTCCTGCGCCCGCCCCGAAAAGGAGAAAAATTCAAACCATTCAACAGTCCGGGCCGAAAAAAAATTTCAAGGATACTGAGCGAAAGGAAAGTTGAACAGAATCGCAGACCGGGATTTCCTGTTCTTACCACCAGTGAACCTGACAGAATCATTGCCCTTCCCGGCCTGACAATTGCCCATGAAGTACAGATCACGGAAAAAACAACGAGAATACTCTCCATCACGCTAAGTTTTACGACGTAAGATCCGCTTATCTCCAATTCTCATGGTCACCTTTATCCGGTCAAGGTATTCCAGAATTGGAATGGAAAATTTTCTGGTCAGTCCTGTCAGGGCCTTGAAACGGGGGGCATCAATCTCTCCGTCCCTTTCAATGGTCTCAACTACTGATTTTACCAGCGGATCAAATCGTTCTTTTGAAAAGTACAGCGTTTCACTTATTTTCAGAAGAGTTTCCTGCCGGAGGAGTAACTGCAGAACTTCTTTAACCAGGTTTTCAGGGTATTCAGAAAATCTGGCCATGGTCTCTTTCACCGTGGGGGTAGTCAGCCCCTTTTCCCTGTACCACTCAATGATTTCACTCTCCAGCTGTTTTTCATCAGCCTTCAGGGCCACCTCATGGTCCGCCATACGAATTGCTGATTCCTCAAGGACCACAACAGATTTACGCAGTAACTCATTCAGACAGTAATTAAAAACCTTCTGCTCTACCCTTTTTCCCACGCTGGACCGAAGCTCTTCCCTGACCAGTCCAACCTGGATAGGATTGTCCCTATGGTATTGACGAAGTGTGGAAATAATTGTTTCCTTGATTTTTTCCGCAATATTTCGAATAACATAACGTTGAGTTGATGAATCAACCACAACCATTTTTTTTGTTGAAAGCGGTACATTCAACGCCTTTTTTAAATGTTTGCCAAAAAGGCCCAGACGAATGCCCAACTCTCCGGCAGTAAGTCCTTTTTCTCCGCTTTCAGCCAGAAAGAACAGTACCTTGTCCTCCACTGATCCATTCACCAGGACCTCATACAACCGCCTGTTATACTCCCGGTCCCTTTCTGTGAGCCGTTTTCTTTTTCTGAATGGCAGATTGCCTAAAATTTCTCCCCCGCCAATTGTATATACAGGTGAATAACTCCGTACCACATAACGGTCCTGCGGCCAGACTGCAACCTTTTCCTCAAGCAGCAATTGAATAATGCTTTCTTCTCCGGGCTGGAGCTCATCTCTGTCGAGAAGTGACAGTCTGCCGATTATTTCAGAGGTACCCACATGGACACGAATCCGTGCCCGATGTTTCAGAGGTTTTGGATTTGAGGCAAGATAAAGAAATCGGCAGTCCAGCATATATCCGGGTTCCAGAACATCCGGCGGAGCCAGAACCATACCCCGCTCAATTTCCGTACTGTCAAGACCCTGGAGATTAACAGCTGTCCTGTGACCGGCCTCAACCTCCTCAACCGGCTCCCCGTGGACCTGTATCCCTCGCACCTTGGCCATGCGTTCAGAAGGATAGAGCCTCAGCTCCTCGCCGACGGCGGTTCTACCTGAAATGGAAGTACCGGTAACAACGGAACCAAACCCCTTCATGGCAAAGCTTCTGTCCACAGGAAGTCTGAAAGGACCAAAACTCTGGGTGAAATTATGTTGGGTAACAAAATTGTCCAGAGTTGTACGGACCTCGTCGAGTCCTTCTCCGGTAATGGAAGAAACATGAAGAATCGGTGCATCTTCCAGAAAACTGCCCTGGCAGAATTCGAAAATCTCCTCATCGACCATTTCCAGCCAGTCAGGTTCCACAAGGTCAATTTTGGTAACAATCACCAGGGCCCGTCTCACACCCATCAGACGACAGATCTCGAAATGTTCACGGGTCTGGGGCATTATTCCTTCATCAGCAGCAATGATAAATGCCAGAATATCCATACCGGTTACCCCGGCCACCATATTCTTGACAAATTTTTCATGACCGGGAACATCAACAATACCGATACGATGCCCGCAGGGCAGATCAAGAAAAGCGAATCCCAGTTCTATGGTGATTCCTCTCTTTTTCTCCTCTTTAAGGCGATCCGTCTCAATTCCGGTCAGGGCCCGGATAAAACTTGTTTTGCCATGGTCCACATGACCTGCAGTACCGAGAACTATTTCACGCATAAATAATAATTGTAATTGGTCACAGGGGGAGCAGCTCTATGATTTTATAACCTCTGAACTGTAATTTCTTACAGGTGCCGTAGATTTTTGCAGGCTCTTTTGTTCGCTATAGCCTACCTATGCAGACAAAAGAGACCGTGAAAAGCTGGGGTGCCTGTGAGTAATTACGTTTTCATTAGCTTTTTGAGGCCGAGCCATAGGATCCGGCCATACCGGATTTATCAGAGAAATGGATTTGAAACCTTTTCTTCACCTATTGTGGAACGGCTGCCGCCATATCCATGTCCGGGCCAGACCACTGTTTCATCAGGCAGAACAAGCAGTTTCGTCCTGATGGATTTGAGCAGTTCTTCATGGGATCCCCCGGGGAAATCAGTTCGTCCCAACCCACCGACAAAAAGCGTATCACCGGTAATAACATCCGGACTGTTATACAGACACATACCTCCTGGAGTATGGCCGGGGGTGTGCATGACTTCCAGCTTTTCATCACCCAGCTCTATGATGTCGCCATCTTCCACCAGAATATCCGGTGATGGCGATGGTTCCATGCCAAGCATTGAAAAATAATTTTTCACCTCGGGTTTATCAAAAAACTGTGCATCGGCACTATGCATTATAATTTTTGCCCCGGTAGCCTCCTGGATTTTTCGATTACCGCACACATGATCAGGATGCCCATGGGTTACAATAATATATTCCACGGTGACACCCATATTTTCTGCTTCAGCCAGGATTTTATCCTCATCTCCCCCTGGATCGATTATTGCCGCTTTTTTCGTTTTTTCACAGGAGATAATATAGCAGCAGACAGCCATGGATCCTACTATCATCTGTTTTACTTTCATAGTATGGGTTTTTTCATAGTTCATATTTTTTCCTGAATCCGTGACTGTTTTTTCATTCTTAACAACTGCTCAGTTTCGGTCGAGATGAGCTGACACGGATTCAGGGTGAAGAAACAGGCGGTTATGAATGTGACGCGCAGGTGCCACCACACGCACAACCTGAATCGGTATCCGCCATTTTCAATACTGTCGGTTGTGCTACAGGTGGGACCCTTCTTTCAACAGCGCTCACAACTTCCCCAAAAGCCCTGGTGGCAGGGCTGTCTGAATCTGAAGAAAGATAAGGCTTACCATCGTCGCCTGCCATGACAACCTGAGGATCCATGGGGATTTTTCCGAGAAACGGCAGTTCAAGCTCCCTGGCCAGGTCCTCTCCTCCTCCGGATTTAAATATATCTACAGTTTCATTACAGTGAGGGCAGACAAAACCGGACATATTCTCCACAACACCAATAATATCCATCTTAACAGTCTTGCAGAAATTAATGGATTTCCTCACATCCGCAAGTGCCACTTTCTGTGGAGTAGTAACGACAATGGCCTTGACGTTGGGGATTGTCTGAGCGACGGAAAGAGGTTCATCACCGGTCCCAGGAGGAGCATCAATTATAAGATAATCCAGCTCACCCCAGTCCATATCCGCAACAAACTGTCTGATCGCCTGAATTTTCAAGGGACCGCGCCAAATAATCGCCTCATCCCTGTCCCGCATCATGTACTCAAGAGAAACAACCTTCAGGTTATCGTTATACTTCAGGGGTGGAACAAGAGAGTCAGGAGTTTCCGGCGGCTCAACATTCCCCTTGAGATCGAGCATGCGAACCACATCTGGACCATGTATATCCACATCCATCAGTCCCACCTGGAAACCGCGGGCAGCAAGTCCGAGAGCAAGATTAACTGAAATAGTGGATTTCCCCACTCCGCCTTTCCCGCTCATCACAAGGATTTTGTTTTTAATCTTGCCTAAAGATCTGGTAATTGCATTTTCCTGCTGGGCAGCCGCAGCCTGTTGCGCCTCATTTGTGCCACAGGAACTTCCACACGATCCGGCCATTTCGATACCTCCTAACACTTTAAATATATAAAATAGATTTTGAGTAACATCTCCACAGGCGGAAATCACCACCAGTTTCGAAATTAACACCACTACAGTAATGCCGCTGGAAGGAATTGCAATGATTTTCAGGAAGGTTCTAAATAACAATCAGAAAGCCATTGTGGAATAAAGTTCTATGAAAATGTATCACCGGGAACAAATGATGACTTTTTGTTGCTTTCTTTTTGCAGTCTACGTAAGATAAAAAATCTTTGTCTGCCGAAATCATGCACTTCAGAAAACAGAAAATGCAACTATGGCTTAATTTCATTATAATTTCAATATATTATGATATATTTAGCGAATCTGGCCTTTCACTTTTCGGGTGAAGAGACATTTTTTAATTTTCTCTGGACTGCGGGATCGGCAATTTTACCGAATCCGGAGTCTCGCAGACTCTTTTGTTCACTGTAGTCTGCCTGTGCAAACAAAAGAGACCTGGAAAAGCTGGGATGGTTGTGCGCAATTACCATTGATCAAATAACTTTTTGCTCAGGAAAGAACCCTCATGTTAGGTTGGTTTAAAAAAAAGAAAAAAGCACCGGAAAGCAAAGCTGAAATAACTGAACAGGAAAGCCCGACAAGGGAAGAGAAACCGGTACCTGAACCTGTTTTGCAAGAGGCCTCGCCCGCAAAAAAATCCAGGGATGAAAAGAAAAATCTTTTTTCCAGGCTCAGTGAGAGACTGGCCAAAACGAGATCAACATTCACCTACCAGCTTGATACACTTTTTCTCGGTAAAAGAGAAATCGACAATGATCTCCTGGACGACCTTGAAGAAATTCTTATTACTGCCGATCTGGGGGTAGCAACAACTCAGGAACTGCTTGAACACGCACGCCGGAAAGTTAAACGAAAGGAATTGACCGATCCCGCAGCCCTGAAGGACACCCTCAAGGGAAAAATTAAAGCCTTCATTCTTGACGCAGTAGCAAACGATGAATTAAAAATGCCCGACCAGGGTCCCTTTGTCATAATGGTCATAGGGGTCAATGGTGTCGGAAAAACAACCACCATTGGCAAAATCGCCCATAAATTTCAAAAGTCAGGTCAGAGTGTCATGCTTGTTGCAGCGGACACCTTTCGGGCTGCTGCGGTCTCGCAATTACAGATATGGGGAGAAAGAAACAACGTCCCTGTAATCGCCCACAGGGAAGGAGCCGATCCGTCGTCTGTTGTTTTTGATGCCCTTGGTGCTGCCGTTGCAGAAAATATAGATGTGGTTCTTGTGGATACGGCTGGACGACTGCATACACAGGCCAACCTCATGGAGGAACTGAAAAAAATTAAAAGAGTCATGGGAAAAAAACTTAAAGGTGCACCCCATGAAATTCTTCTGGTAATAGACGCAACCACAGGCCAGAACGGTATAAGCCAGGCAAGGCTGTTTGATGATGCCGTCACCATCACCGGTATGGCTCTGACCAAACTTGACGGAACATCAAAGGGCGGTATCGTCGCCAATATATGTCGAGAAATCAAGGTGCCCATACGATTTATCGGTATCGGTGAACAGATGGACGATTTACGGGATTTTAATGCTGATGAATTCACCGAGGCACTTTTCCAAAGTGACACCGGGAGTGTCGAAAAATAGAAGGATCAGATAAAAATGAACTACCAGCGACAGCAACAGCCCGGTTGCGGGGGTTGCCTTCTGATTATCCTCCTGCTCGTTTTTGTTTCAGGAGGTGCACCAGCCCTGATCTCATTTCTCGGCACGCTTATTTACACGGGCCTTGCAGGTGTGCTTATCTTTATCGCCCTTTTCTGGGGATTTTCCTTCTGGGTGCAGAAAAAAGTCGCCACTTATGAGCAATCCCAGACAGAAAGCCACAGCAGGTTCGTCTGGCTGCTTGTACATATCCTCATGCATACAGCCAAAATAGACGGCCGTATTACCAGAGAGGAAGTTCAGACTATCCATCGCTTTTTCCAGTATAATCTCCATTACAGTCAGACCAAAATGCTCTGGGTAAAAGAGATTATAAAGGAGGCAACAAATTCTTCTCCCTCCCTTGATGCCCTGCTGGAGGAATTCAAAACAACCTTTGCCTACGAACCCAGACTGATCCTGCTGGAGCTGGTTTACCAGATCCTCTATACAAAAAATGATGTTCCTGAAAATGAACTGGCTATTGCCAGGCGAATTGCAGCCTTTCTTGAAATCTCCGCCTATGACCAGCGGACCATTGAAGCAAAATACAAATATGGCAGAGCATACACGTCATCACCACAATCCCCGGATATGTCTGCCCGCCACTATGCAACCCTCGGCCTTCAACCCGGAGCTTCGAAAGAAGAAATTAAAAAAGCATATCGTAAACTGAGCATGAAATACCATCCGGATAAGGTGAGACATCTCGGTGAGGAATTCCAGAAAATTGCCGAGGAAAAGATGAAAGAAATCAATGCGGCACACGATTATTTAGAAAAAATGTGAAATTTGGAGGAGATCAATGACTGTTTCAGAAAAAATGAAACGTTTTGCCGAAAAATCATCATGGATACGCAAGATGTTTGAGGAAGGCGCAAAAATGAAAGCCGAATATGGCGCCGAGAACGTCTTCGATTTCAGCCTTGGCAATCCGGATCTGCCACCTCCTGAAGAATACAACAGGGCTATTGCCGAAATCATTCGTGACGAAAGTCCCGGCGTTCATGCCTATATGCCAAACGGCGGCTATGTCATGGTTCGCGAAGCCATTGCGGCAAAGATGTCAAAAGAGCAGGAAATGGAAGTTGACCAGGGTGACATGCTTATGACCTGCGGTGCCGCCGGAGGCCTGAATATTGTCATGAAATCCCTGCTCAATCCCGGCGATGAAGTTCTTCTCACTGCCCCCTATTTCGTGGAATACAACTTCTATGTGGATAACCATGGAGGAGTCAGCAGAATTGTCGGGACTGACTCAGAATTCAACCTTGATCTTGAGAAAATATCTGAAGCCATCACAGAAAAGACCAAAGCGATTATCATCAATTCCCCCAATAACCCGACGGGCCAGATCTATTCAGCGGAGTCACTTGCGGCTCTCGGTACTCTTCTGGCCGATGCGGAGAGCAGGTACAACACCACGATTTATATGATATCGGACGAGCCCTACCGGAAGATTGTTTTTGACGGTCACACCGTACCTTCAATTTTCAAGGCATACCGCAACAGTATTGTGGTTTCATCCTACTCAAAAGATCTTTCCCTTCCGGGAGAACGTATCGGTTACCTGGCAGTTCACCCGGAAATAACAGAAAAGAAGAATCTTGTGGATGCTCTGACCCTTGCCAACAGAATTCTTGGATTTGTCAATGCACCTGCCCTCATGCAACGGGTTGTTGCAAAGCTGCAGGACGCCTCAGTGGATAATTCAATCTACGCGAAGCGAAAGGCAATTTTCTGCAAACTCCTTGAAGATGCCGGAATGAATTTCACCCATCCCAAAGGAGCTTTTTATATTTTTCCCCGCACACCCATAAAAGATGATGTGAAATTTTGTGCGCTTCTTCAAAAACACAAAATTCTCGCGGTGCCCGGCACCGGGTTCGGTGCACCCGGCCATATCCGTCTTGCCTTCTGTGTGCCCGACGATGTCATCAGCAGATCAGCAGAAAATTTTAAAAAGGTGATGACCGAGGCAGGCTCCTGAACCTGTAATTGCTCACAGG
>NZ_JBPLBA010000217.1:0-23255 GCF_054039375.1 Desulfomarina sp.
TCTGCCATGCTGTTTTCCCTGTGCATACGTTCAAAGGTTTCCTGATCCATGGGAATTTTCTCTATTTCCATTTCGGCAGCTTTGGCCGGGTCGAGCTTACGGGGAAGATCCTTTTGGGTGTTATGCAGCTCTTCGAGCAGGCCGGGAGAAATGGTGAGCAGGTCAACACCGGCCAGTTCCGTTATTTCGTCGATATTTCTGAAACTGGCACCCATTACCTCCGTTGTATAGCCGAATTTCTTGTAGTAATTATAAATGGATGTAACGGAAACAACACCGGGGTCTTCACTGGGCGGATATGAATCTCTTCCCGTGTCTTTTTTATACCAGTCGAGAATACGACCGACAAAGGGGGAAATCAGGGTGACACCGGCTTCGGCACAGGCAATAGCCTGATGGAGTCCGAAGAGCAGGGTCAGGTTGCAGTGGATTCCTTCTTTTTCCAGTATTTCAGCAGCTCTGATTCCTTCCCAGGTGGCGGCAATTTTGATGAGAATTCTTTCTTTCGAAATACCTTTGGCCTCATACTGGCTGATGATCTCACGGCTCTTGGTGATGGTGCTCTCCGTGTCGTAGGAGAGGCGGGCATCAACTTCCGTCGAAACGCGTCCGGGAATAATATCGAGAATCTTGAGGCCGAATGCCACGGCCAGCCGACTGAAGGCGAGGTTGGCCACTTCGGCCGGTGAGCCGTCTTTGCCCACTGATTCCCTGGCTTGTTTCAGGGTGTCGTCCACTATATCCTGGTATTGTTCCATTTTAGCCGCTGCAGTGATAAGGGAAGGGTTGGTGGTTGCATCCCGCGGGGTATAGGTGCCGATTGCCTGCAGGTCACCGGTGTCGGCGACGACAACGGTCATTTTTTTTAACTGGTCAAGTAGATTTTCAGCCATAATGAGTTACTCCTTGTTGGTAGTGGGGGACTGTGATTTTTTGCTGTTTTTATTTTTCGCTTGTTTCCTTGTGCTGAAGAAGAGTTTTTGCCGTATTTTCATCCGTAATCAGGCCATTGATAAGGTTGCCTTTCAAGGCGGCCTTGATGGCCTCTATTTTTCGTGTGCCGCTTGCCAGGGCGATGACCCTGCATTTTTCCCTTGGCGGGATAGGGGCACTCGCTACCCGATGATTGATGATACCTTCAATCAATTCTCCGTTCCTGTCAAAGGCCCAGCCGGCAATATCGCCGACAGCGCCGGCCTTCTGCAGTTTTTCAAGTTCTCTTTTTGAAATAAAGCCATCCACATAAAGGGGAGCTTCCGGACCAAGATCACCTATGCCCACAAAGGCTACATCAGCCCTGGCCGCGAGTTTAAGCGTCTTTTTGATCATCACCTGGTTATGGAGCAGATCCCGCTCTTTTCTTGAAGTGGCAATAATAGGTAATGACATTGGAAAACAGCGGGCGGTTACCGTGTCGGCGATGTTGAAAATGACATTATAAAAGGATACGGAACCATCCGGTACAATATTTCCGGACAGCGAGACGATCTTATGCCGGGCGCAGTCAATGGAAACCAGCTGGTCAATAATCGTTTTCAGGGCGCGGCCTGTCCCCAGTGCAATGATTTTCGGTTTCTTTGAGCGGAGATATCGTTCTAATGCAGCCGCCCCTGCCTGGGCAATTCCGGTTGCGGCACCGTCAGAACCGGGGTCGCCGGGCATCACCTCGGTATAGTCAAGAGCATGCTCCCTCCGTAGGCGGGAGGCCAGTTCCATGCAGTCGGCAATGGGGTGGTCAAGTCGGACCTTGACCAGTCGTTCTGAAATCGCCAGAGAGACAAGGCGTTGTACGGATTGTCTGGAGATATTCATTTTTCCAGCAATTTCTTCCTGGGTGTTTCCGCCGATATAATAAAGCCAGGCGGCTCTGGCGGCATCGTCGAGTCGGGAACTGGTGTTGGTCATAAATGTATACCCTGTGAGCAATTACAGTTCAGAGGTAGTAAAATCACAAAGTTGCTACCCCTGTGATCAATTACGTTGTCAATTATGCACACTTTTTCTGATTTTTCACGGCAAGCCTGAATTTGTGACCGTTCGATGGCGATATTGAAAAGTGTGTCCTGATCCTGATTTTATTCTTTTGCTGTAATATATAGGGTACTGACCTACAAAAACGAAAATTGGAAGTCAACAGTTATTTGTTTCATTTATTTCCGTTATAGCTGAATCAGTCACGGATTCAGGTTTAATATCTTCCCTGTCGTCACATGCTTCAATTCCGGGGAGTGCCCTGCCTTCCATAAACTGCAGGGATGCACCGCCGCCGGTGGAGATATGGGACATTTTGTGTGCGTAACCGAGGAGATTCACCGCGGCCGCACTGTCACCACCACCCACAATGGTTGTTGCATCCAGATCAGCCAGGGTTTCGGCCACACCGAGAGTCCCTTTTGAGAACTGTTCAAATTCAAAAACACCCTATTGTGGGCAGTGCTCCCCGCAGTCGGCTGTCATCCGTTATTTGTCCTTTTTTTAAAGGCACGTTGAAATCACAGCGAAGCAGAACCTTTTTCCCGTTTACCTGAATATCTTCAATTGATTTTTTTCATACATTGTTTCTGGGCTCCCACCTGTGAGTCGTTGGACAATCTCCTGATTACTTTGTCCCGGAGTTCAGGGAGAGGGACATTTCCCCGCGGTGATTATTTTCATGCTGTTGGTTCCACCTGTGATATAATTACGATCACCGCGGGTGATAATAACCGTATCTCCAGGGGCAATAAGGTTTTGTTTAAGCATTTCGGCTATGATCTTATGGTCTGCAGTTATGCTGTCCAGGTCCGCTGTTTCAACGTCCAGGGGATAGACTCCCCGGAACAGTGTCACTTTTCCTTTTGTAGCATTGTGATTGGTTATAGCCATAATGGGAATGGATGAATTGATGCAGGACATCCATTTCGGTGTTGAGCCCGATTCAGTGAGGGCGGCGATAGCTGCTACCCCCAGATGATTTGCCGTGTACATGGCGGCCATGGCAATGGCTTCATCAATACGACCGAAAACGGAGTCCATGCGATGGGAGGATTCCCGTACAATATCCTGTTTTTCCGCCTCCCTGCAGATCCTGTCCATGGCCCTGACGGCGTTTACCGGGTACTGTCCTGCGGCTGTTTCGGCGGACAGCATTACCGCGTCGGTACCATCAATGACCGCGTTGGCAACATCAAATACTTCCGCCCGTGTGGGAATGGGGTTTGTGATCATCGATTCCATCATCTGGGTGGCCGTTATGACCACCTTGTTCATTGACTGTGCCTGCCTGATGAGTTGTTTCTGTACGGCGGGCAGTTCGGCATCGCCGATTTCCACACCAAGATCCCCCCGGGCGATCATGATAGCTTGGGAGGCCTTGATAATTTCTCCGATGCAGGCCATAGCTTCCGCCCGTTCAATTTTAGCGACTATTCCCGCATGTCCTCCCGCCTGGATAAGAAGTTTTCTGGCGGTGTGGATATCGTCAGCGTTCCGGACAAAGGAGACGGCCAGGTAGTCCGCGCTGATTGAGGCGGCAAAGCCGATGTCCTCCCTGTCCTTGTCGGTGAGAGCGGGAGCGGAAAGACCTCCGCCGAGTTTGTTGATGCCCTTGTTGTCAGACAGAGTTCCACCGCTCCTGACCCGGCAGTGGATGGCGTTTTTTCTGATTTTCTCTACGCGAAGCACAATGGCACCATCATTGAGGACGAGAATATCCCCGGCCGTCACATCATCAATGAGGCCGGGGAAAGTGAGGCCGACCCTTTCCGGGGTACCGTTTTTCAGGTGACAGGCGGTATCAAGAATAAAAGAATCGTTTTTTCGCAGCTGTATTGGACCGTTTTCAAAACAACCAATCCTGATTTTTGGGCCCTGTAGATCCACCAGGATTCCAACCGGTCTGCCCAGCTGATTTGCCAGATCCCGTACATTTTCAGCCATGGTACGGTGATCTTCATGGCTGCCGTGGGAGAGATTGAGCCGGACCACATCGGCGCCGGTCCGTATAAGATCACCAAGAATGTCCAGGTCCACCGTTGATGGGCCGAGCGTGGCTACAATTTTTGTTCTGCGCAACATTGTATGTATCCTTTGTTCAGTTAGTGTCTGTCAGTTCGCCCTGGCCGGTGGCGGAAAGAACACTCTGCCAGAGTCGGCCTTCAAGGGCCACTTTTTTTCGTTTTCCCGCAGAACGGTCGAGGGGAACATGGACAAACTGGTTGTTGAGATGGCCTATGAACAGATTTGTCTTCCCTGCCATGGCCGCGTGGACTGCGTTGAGACCTAAAAAATTACAGAAAACGCGGTCGTTGGCATTGGCCGGCAGGCTGCGGATGATATAGCTGGGATCAATATACTTGATTGTCACGTCTATTTCATTGTCCTGAAAATACTTTCTGGTGACTTTTTTCAGGTATTGACCGATGTCCTGGAAACGGATATTACCTGAACGATCATGGTCAGTTGTCCGGGTGGAGAAGAGATCCTGACCTGCACCTTCTGCTACAATAATGACGGCATGGTTTCGTGTTGCCAGTTTTCGTTTCAGTTTACTGAGTAGTCCACCGGGACCATGCAGGTTGAATTTGATCTCAGGAATCAGGACGAAATCGGCAATTGGTACAGCCAGGGCAACGGTTGCGGCAATAAAGCCGGAATAACGGCCCATCAGTTTTACGATGCCGATGCCGTTGAAGTGTCCCACCGCTTCATTATAGGCGGACCAGACTGCCTGACTTGCCAGTTCCACTGCCGTGTCAAAGCCGAATGATCTGTCCAACAGGTAGATATCATTGTCGATGGTTTTGGGAATACCGATAACGCCGATTTTTATCCCTCTTGCTCTGATGGCGCTGGTGAGTTTCATTGCCGCCACCAGGGTACCGTCTCCACCGATGATAAAAAGTACACTGATATTCATTCGTTCCAGGGAATCAATGATGGTTTCCATATCTCTGGCTCCGCGGGAGGTTCCCAGGATGCTGCCCCCCCGGGCGGTTATATTGGAAACCCGTGCCGGATTGAGTTCCATGATATCGTGGCCGCATTCCGGGACAAAACTTCTAAGACCATAACGGATGCCATATATCTTTTTGACATTGTATCCGTGGTAGAGCTCGTCAACGATGGTTTGGATGATGCCGTTGAGCCCGGGGCAGAGTCCGCCGCAGGTGACAATTGCACAGCGGAGTTTGCTGGGGTCAAAATATATTTTTTCCCGAGGTCCGGCGGGCTCAAGATTCAACGGTTTTCTGTCATTTCTGATATCTTCTGCAACACTGTTCAGCCTCTGGTCAAGCAGGATCCGTTCATTATCGGAGATAAAATGAGTCCTGTTCGTCGTGTTTTCGTGTTGAAGTTTGGGCGAAGAGACGGTCGCAGCCCCAAGAGAATCAATAGTAAATGATACCTGACTTCCATCTGACCGGGATCCTGTCATTTTATCGACTCCTTTTATGGGGCTATGTGCTCGAGAAGGCGGAGCATGTTGCAGGTATATCCATATTCATTGTCATACCAGGATACAAGTTTGACAAAAGTTGCATCCAGAGCGATGGAGGCCCCGGCATCAAAGATGGAGGAGAGTCCTGCACCACGAAAATCGGTGGAAACCACGTTTTCGTCGGTATAACCAAGGGTCCGGCCCAGTTCATTGTCCCGGGCTGCCTCTTTCATGGCATTGCAGATTTCGTTATACGTTGCCTCCCTTTCCAGCTCGCAGGTCAGATCAACAACTGAAACATCAGAGGTGGGAACCCGGAAGGCCATGCCGGTCAATTTACCGTTCAGTTCCGGCAGGACAACGCCCACGGCCTTTGCGGCACCGGTGGAGGAGGGGATTATGTTTTCAAGAATTCCTCGTCCGCCCCGCCAGTCTTTCAGTGAAGGTGAGTCAACGGTTTTCTGGGTGGCGGTGGCGGCGTGGACTGTGGTCATCAGTCCCCGCTTGAGGCCCCATTTGTCATGGAGAACCTTGGCGATGGGGGCCAGGCAGTTGGTGGTACAGGATGCGGCGGAAACGATTGCTTCACCTGTGTAGGAGTTATGGTTTACACCATAGACAAACATGGGGGTTCCGTCCTTGGATGGCGCGGACATGATTATTTTTCCTGCCCCGGCCTGGAGATGCCTTGTGCAGTCTTCTGCGGTCAGGAAGAAACCCGTGCATTCAAGAACCACATCAACCCCGGCCTCCCCCCAGGACAATTCGGCGGGATCACGTTCCGCGGTAAGGTGGATTTTTCGGCCATTGTACAGCATGGTGTCTCCGGAAACGGAAATGTCCCCCTGGAAACGGCCATGGACAGAGTCGTACTGAAGCATATAGGCCAGGTAGTCATTATCCAGTAGATCATTGATCGCAACAACCTCAATGTTTTTGAAGTCTTTGGCAACTGCTCGAAATACCATGCGGCCGATACGGCCAAAACCGTTAATTCCAACTTTGATAGTCATTGTTATTCCTTTTTTTTAATTTGTACCTGAAGTGCAGGATTCAGGTTGTAATTTGGCCCGATGGAGCTGCATTTTTTTTGCTTGGCAACCGTCAGGCGACCACATCTTCAATGGCGGCGAGAATGGCAGGTACCGTAAACCCGTTTTGTTCAAAAAGCTGTTGAGCCGGTGCGGATTCACCAAACCTGTTGATGCCGATCACCTTGCCCCGCAGGCCGACATATCTGAACCAGCCGTCAGGAACTGCCGCCTCGACTGCCACTCTTGCTGTGACAGCAGAGGGAAGGACAGCTTCCCTGTATGCGAGATCCTGACGGTCAAAAAGTGTGGTGCAGACCATGGAAACAACACGAAGATTCCTGGGGCAGATTTTTGCCGCCTCCATCGCCAGGGAAACTTCGGAACCTGTCGCCAGAAGAATCACTTCGGGGGGGCTTTCGCAGTCGAGAAGGATATAGCCGCCACGACTGATATTCTCCATCTGTGTTTCATTCCGGTCATGGTGTTCCAGGGTCTGGCGGGAGAGGATCAGACTGGTTGGTCCATCTTTTTTTTCAATGGCTGCTTTCCAGGCGGCTGCAGTTTCCACACCGTCACAGGGGCGCCAGCAGTCCATGTTGGGGATCATGCGCAGGGAGGGCAGCTGCTCAATGGGCTGATGTGTGGGGCCGTCTTCGCCCAGGCCGATGGAGTCATGGGTAAAAACATAAATGGAACGGAGTTTCATGAGGGCGGCCATTCGCAGCGCGTTACGGGCGTAGTCCGAAAACATCAGGAAGGTGCCCCCATAGGGGATGAAACCGCCGTGCAGGGCCATACCGTTCATAATGGCAGCCATGCCGAATTCTCGGACACCGTAGGACAGGTAATTTCCTGCGATATTACCATTGTTTACACAGGATGATCCTGACCAGGATGTAAGATTGGAAGGGGTGAGGTCAGCGGACCCCCCAAAGAGTTCGGGGAGGAGGGGCCCGAATCCTTCCAGGGTTTCCCGGGAAGCTGCTCGGCTGGCAAGTGATAGTCTTTTATCGCTTGTTGCTTTGATAAATTTGCTGGAAAGTGAATCCCAGTCGACTGGAAGTTCACCGGAAATACGGCGGAGGTATTCCGTTGCCAGTTCCGGGTGGCTGCTGTTGTAGGCGTTGAATTTTTCCTGCCATAATTGCTCCGCAATGGCACCCCTGTCCCTGCAATCCCAAGCGGAATAGATTTCTTCCGGAATTTCAAAAGGGGGGGAGGTCCATCCAAGGTTCCTGCAGGTGGCTTCTCTTTCTTCGGGGCCCAGTGGCGCACCATGGCAGAGATGACTGCCGGCCAGAGCGGGAGAGCCGGAACCTATTGTTGTTCTGCAGCAGATAAGTGTCGGTTTATCAGAACTGTTTTTTGCCTTTCGAATTGCGCTGTCAATTATTTCCGGGTCATGACCGTCAATGTCCCTGATTACCTGCCAGCCGCAGGCGGAAAACCGGGTCGCGACATCTTCTGTGAACCAGCCATCTGTATGGTCGTCAATACTGATTCTGTTGTCATCCCAGAAAACGATGAGTTTTCCCAGTTTCAGTGTTCCGGCAAGAGAACAGGCCTCAGCGGAAACACCTTCCATCATGCATCCATCTCCCATGAAGACATAGGTGAAATGATCAACAATTTCATGTCCCGGTCTGTTGAACTGGGCGGCGAGGGTCCGTTCCGCGAGTGCCATGCCCACTCCGTTGGCAATACCCTGGCCCAGAGGTCCGCTGGTTGTTTCAACACCCGGAGTGTAACCGTGTTCAGGATGTCCCGGAGTCTTTGAGCGGAGCCTGCGAAAATTTTTCAGGTCGTTAATTGAGAGGTCATAACCACTCAGGTGGAGAAGGGAATAAAGCAGCATTGAAGCATGGCCGTTTGAAAGGATAAACCGGTCCCGATTGCTCCACGAGGGATTGGCCGGGTTATGTTTAAGATGACGATTCCAGAGCACTTCGGCAATATCCGCCATACCCATGGGTGCTCCGGGATGGCCTGAGCCGGCCCGTTCTATGGAATCGACGGATAATACTCTGAGGGCGTTGGCCAGTTGTTTTTGTGAAGCCATTTTTTTATCTCCGCTACAGTAGTTGATTGTGAAGTATATAAGTTCGCTTGGCCTGGAACGAAAATTCGAATTAACCACATTATTCTGTATCAGGCATATGCCTTTTTGATGAGCAAATGCTCAGATAATTGAGTAGCAGAGCCCGCAGAGAAAGTCAAGGCATATGTTCGCGCGAAGGGCATATGTTCGATTATGTTTGGGAATCAAAAAAAGTTTGGCAGGAACAGAAAGAAAAATGTTATAAGAAGTGTAGAAAAAATACACAAATACTTTTGCTGTATCGTATAAAAAGGAAACAAGATGAAGGGAACTCTTCTGATAGTTGATGACAGGGAAAAGCTTTGCATGAGTTTTGTCCGGAATTTTCAACAGCGGGGATATAAGGCATGTTATGCGGTTAACAGCAGGGCCGCGGTTGATCTTTTTTCACGGAAAACTATTCATGCCGTGCTTCTTGATATCATGCTTGGGAATGAGGACGGTCTTGTCCTGCTCCAGGACTTCAAGCGGATCAACAGTAAGGTTCCGGTTATTATGATTACCGGCCATGCATCCATTTCCACGGCGGTGGAGTCCATAAAACTCGGCGCCTTTGATTATGTACAGAAACCGCTGGATTTTGAAAAGCTGCTGAACATTGTTGATAATGCTGTTAACCTCTGCATGCTGAAAGAGGAAAACAGACAGCTCCGGGGTCAACTTGGTGAACTCGCGCCCAGATTTGTCAGCCGGAATGAGCTGGTCCTTGAGATGTTTAACCGGGTTAAAAAACTGGCAGTGACCAACCTGCCGGTTCTCATCACCGGCGAAAACGGTACCGGCAAAGAACTGATTGCCGATTATATTCATGCCGCTTCTCCAAGAAATATCACCAGGATGCTGAAAATCAACTGCGCATCCTTTGCTGAATCCCTGCTGGAAAATGAGCTTTTCGGTCATGAAAAAGGGGCCTTTTCCGGTGCGGATTCGGAGTTCAAGGGTGTTTTTGAAAGGGCGGACGGCAGTTCTCTTTTTCTTGATGAAATTGGTGATATGCCCGTTACGATCCAGGCAAAAATATTGCGGACTCTGCAGAATAACGAGATTCGCAGGCTCGGGGGAAATCGTACCATCCTTGTTGATGTCCGGTTTATTGCCGCCACCAACAAAAATTTAATGGAGCTGATCCGTGAGGGTTCTTTCAGGCAGGACCTCTATTATCGTCTCAACACCGCCATTGTCAATGTTCCTCCTCTTCGTGATCGCAAGGATGATATCCCCCTGCTTGTCAAGACATTTCTTGATAACTATGCAAGTGAAAACGGTATGATATCCAGAGAAGTTTCCGATTCAGTCATGGAAAGACTGATGCGGTATGACTGGCCGGGGAATGTCAGAGAGTTGAAGAATGTTATTAACTACGCCTCGGCCATTTCTTCTACAGATACGATCGGAGTCGATGATCTTCCTCCTGATTTTATGAATTTCGATGAACCGGAAATTTCATTGAACATACGAGAGGAAATGGAGAGGGATCTGCTGGTGAAAATGCTGAAAAAAACTGGGAATAACAAGAAAAAAACGGCTGAACTTCTGAAGATGAGCAGAAAGACACTTTACAACAAATTAAGTAAATATGGCATCTCTGCATGAAATGGAAAACCAAAAACTCCTGCGACTGAGCAACCTTTCCCTGGAATATGGTCGGGTTCATGCCCTGAGAAATATCAATCTTTCGATCGGTTATTCCGAAATTCATGCCATTGTCGGGGAACATGGTGCCGGAAAATCGTCAATGGGCCAGGTTATCAGCGGGATGCTGAAACCGGTGGTGGGGAAGATCGTTTTTGAAGATACCACCTACAGTCAGTTGTCTCTCAAGCTGGCAATCAAACTGGGTATCGGCATGGTTTACCAGCAGGTTTTTCTTAACCAGCATTTTACCGTGGCTGAAAACCTGTTTTTCCCGGCAAAAAGCATCAACAGATTTATCTGGCACAGCAAAAAACGTGTGCACCGGGAGGCGGCCAGGCTCATGGAAGATTACGGTTTTGATATTGATCCATCCCTTCCCCTGAAAAATCTGAATATGTCGGAACAGACTCTTGTGGATATTCTTAAGAATATCCATAAAAAACCTAAACTTCTGATCCTGGATGAAGCCCTTGAGAGGCTGTCGGTGGATGATCTGGAGAAGGTTGTAAGGATTCTTTTCGATATGAAGAAAAAAGGCATGTCCATTCTCTTTATCACTCACCGCCTTGATGATATCTATAATCTGGCTGACAGGATTTCAATTCTGAAAAACGGCCAGGTACTGTTGACCGACTATGTAAAAAACATCAACAAAATTAATCTGATCAAGATGGCTTATACCCAGATTGACGGGGAGTCTTCCGTAGAGGGATTAAACAAGGAATTCTATAATCTGCTGAAATATAACGAAGCGATTCTGAGAAACTTGCCGGTCAATCTTATTGTCACGGATTCGGATCATCGGATCAAACTGGTGAACGATCACTGCAAACAATATTTTAACCTGAAGGGACGCTCACACATTAACGCCCCCCTTGAGAAGCTTTTCTCCCAGGCAAACAGAAAGGTCCTGAAGCTGATTCTTCAGGCCTTTGCCACAAAGGAGGAGAAGGCTTTTTACCAGGTGCCAATGATTCTGAATCGTACCCAGGGTGTTACAAATATTAAAACGTTTCCAATTTATGACGGTACGTTTGGTATCGGCAATATCATTATTATTGAGGATGTGACGGAATATGATCAGTTGCAGAAGCAGTTTATCTTTTCCGAAAAACTTGCCTCCGTGGGACTTCTTGCCGCGGGGGTGGCCCACGAAATAAACAATCCTCTCGAGATAATATTTAATTATTTGAGTTATATAAAATATAAATTCAGGGAGCCTGAAATTCGGGAGGCTATCGCCAATATCCATGAAGAGATTTCTTCCATTGCGGCCATTGTCAGTAATCTTCATTCTTTTTCCGATAACAGGCGGACCAGAAGTGAAGAAATTGAGATAAATGATCTTATTGCCAAAATTCTCACCCTGATCCGACCCAATGCCAGAAATAAGCAGATTGATTTGAGTTTTGAACCGTTCGGCCGGGATATAAGGATTAATGCCAATAAAAACGAATTGAAGCAGGTCGTTCTCAATATTCTGAAAAACAGCCTTGAGGCCTTGAACAGTGAAGGAAAAATTTCAGTAAAAACCATGACTGTCGACCGGGACGGCAGTGATTTCGCGCGGATCACCTTTTCTGATACCGGGCCCGGCATTCTGATACGGAATCCTGATGATATCTTCCTGCCTTTTTTCTCTTCAAAAAATGATACCGGGAAAAATATGGGCCTGGGATTGTCGGTCAGTTACGGTATTATCAAGAAATACAACGGCTCTCTCGAGGTAAGGAACCGGCGTGAAGGAGGGTGTGAATTTATTATTACCCTGCCCCTGAGCAGTGAATAAATTTTGTTGGTCATCTTGAAAAACAGCGTTTTCATCTGATCTGCGTCATGGAGAAATAAAAAATGTTCACAGATGCCGCTGGATTTTTACAGGCTTTGTTGTTTGCTGCAGCCAACCTAAGCAGGCAAAAGAGAATGTGAAAAGCAGGGGCGCCTGCCAGCCATTACCCATATTCGTTTTTTCTTAATCCAACAACTCGACAAGAGATTTCTGTAAAGAAATAAGCAGCCGGTGACAGGAACTGATCTCACCGGCTCTGGCCCGTTGTTCTGCCATTACTGCAGTTTGTGCATGTTTCTGCAGTCCCAGGTTGAGCAGATTGCCTTTGAGCCCGTGAACCGTCGCGCATAACAGTTCGTCGTCTTCTGCGTTTGATGCCGCCAGAGCTTTGTTCAGATGCTCGGACATGCTCCGGGCCGAGGTGACCAGTAATTGATCGATCTGATCGGGTTGAAGCTTGTAGGTTTTACTTAAATGTGTCTGGACACGTTTACGGAGATTTTCCTTCGCCTCTGAATGTTCGACAGTCTGAGAGGTCGGTTCATTGGAGGTGGACTGACAGTCTATCTTTTCTGCACTGAATTTCTGCAGGAGTTCCATTACCTGCTCAGGCTGAAAGGGCTTGGTGAGGTATTCGTCCATACCCGCCTTCAGACATCTGGTTCGGTCACTGTCCATGGCGTGGGCGGTCATAGCAATGATCGGTATATGTTCCCCGGTAAGCCGTTTTTTTAACAGAGTCAGCAGTTGCGTCGATAACTGTGATTTTACTGGACGGTTTTCTTCCATCGCTCGAATAATTCGGGTGGTTGTCAGTCCGTCCATCTCCGGCATCTGCACATCCATAAGGATAACATCAAATCGATATGTACTGAGCAGTTTCAGTGCCTGCAGGCCATTTTCCGCCGCTCGCACCTCCTGCCCTGATGATTCAAGAATAATAGTGGCCAGCTCGCGGTTGGTTTCATTGTCTTCCACCAGCAGAACTGCAAGGCCGGTGATTCTGTTTCGTCTGCCTCCGCTAAGCTGACAGGCCTGCCGCACTCTCTCCTTATCGCAGGAGACCAGGGGTATGGTAAATGAGAAAGTGGAACCAAGCCCCTCGGTGCTGGTCAGGACACACTCACCACCCATGAGCTGCACCAGTTGCCGGGAAATGGCCAGGCCCAGGCCGGTGCCTCCATAACGTCTGGAGATAGAGCTGTCTGCCTGTTGAAAACTCCCAAAAAGATGTTGTTGCTTATCTACAGGGATACCAATTCCGGTATCTTTGACAGCAAAGCAAAGAATCTTTTTTTTCTCTGTTGATCTGGTCCCGTCAAAAGAAACATGAACGCTGATCCTGCCCTGGTCGGTAAATTTGATAGCGTTGCCAATCAGATTGACCAGGACCTGACCCAATCGCACAGCATCACCTATAATGGCCTCGGGCACATTCCCATCCCGACGAATGACCAGAGTCAGTTTTTTATCCCTGGCTAGATCGATCATGGTGGAATAGACATTATCAAGCAGTGTTTCAAGGAGAAAGGGCTGCTCTTCCAGCAAAAGCTGGCCAGCTTCTATCTTGGAAAAGTCGAGGATGTCGTTGAGCAGACCCAGCAGCATAGTGGAGGAGGTTTCGATCCTGCCTACGTACTTCTTCTGCACAGGATCTAACTCGGTTTCCTGCACCAGCCGGGTCATGCCGATAATCGCATTCATGGGCGTTCGAATCTCATGGCTCATATTGGCCAGGAAATTTGACTTCGATCGGCTGGCCTCCTCGGCCTGTTGTTGCGATTTTCGCAACACTTTTTCTCTTGTGACAGCCTTCTCTTCCAGGAGCAGAAGTTGCTCATAATTTTGTTGTAATGTTCGTGCTGATTTTAAAAGAAAGAGGGTGTATATAATCAGTGCAATTCCTATCGCGACATTCTGGCTGTCGGGGGTTTTGTAGAGTCCAAAAGTAAAGGGCTGGAGAGTCAGGACAACAAACAGAGTCACTGGAAGCTTCTGGTAAGAAAGGGTAGCAGTGGAGCCACCGGCTATACCGACGAGGACAATCAAAATGAGTTGCCGTGATCCGGCGTTTACCGTCATGGGATAGATCCAGCAGGCGAGCAGACCCCAGGTTATTCCGGTCAGGGCAGCACCGATATTAAACAGGAGTTCTGCCCGACTATTTGAAATGGGGCGGGTTTTATTGATTTTGGTGTGGAAAATAAAGATACAGGTTCGATACAGCAGAACCGACATCATGAGTGACAGCCAGCCGAGCAATGCCTTCTGATCGGGAAAATTACGGAGAAGAAAGAACATACAAATTGAAAGAATCGCCGTAGTCAGAAGTGAGGCGGGAAGCTGTCGATAGAGAAGGTCGACCTGTTTTTTGCAAATAGCTTCGGAGGGACGGGGCATTAGATGTATTCCATGTGTAGCAAGGTTCTTAAAAACACTGAGATCGTGAGATTTTCTCAAACCTGTCCCGAATAGTCCTGAACAAGTCGAAGTCGCCTGATTCCGGCATTTCAAGATCTGAAATGACGATTCGAAAATCCGGATGGTTTTCTGTCAGATGCTGCGTTGAACATCCACTGTCAGCCTCCTGTATCTTATACCTCTCTTCTCCAATATACATTCGAAGGAGTAATTCATGGGCGGTATCATCTTCGACGACGATTTTAGTTTTAATATTTCGCTCGCTCATGGAGAGGAGATTTCTCAGAAAAGAATTGCTATGCAAAAGTGTCCTGAATTAAGGTAATAAAGTTTCTTAGTAACTACTCACAGGTGCTGCAGATTTTTGCAGGCTCTTTTGTTCGCTATAGCCTACTATGCGTACAAAAGAGACCGTGAAAAGCTGGGGTACCTGTGAGTAATTACCATTAAACAATAAAAACCCCAAGCAACTCACAACTCTTGAGCCGCTTGAGGTATCAGTCGGCATTGAGCCGAAACCGACCAGTTCTATAATGTCGGCAGATAACTTATTTACGTAAATCAAGTTCCTTCAGGATCATTCTGTACTTGTTCACATCTTTCTTTTTCAGATAGTCCAGAAGGCTGCGACGCTGACCAACAAGTTTAAGCAGTCCCTGCCGTGAATGATGGTCCTTCTTATGAACTTTGAAATGCTCGGTCAGGTACTTGATGCGATCCGTAAGAAGCGCAATCTGCACCTCCGAGGAACCAGTATCGGATTCATGGGTTTTAAATTTTTCGATTATTTCATTTTTTCTTACTGCTGACTGTGCCACGATACTCCTCCTGAAACAGTATAATAAACATATACATGTATAAGATTAGACATTAGACCTAAATCCTGTTCACCTCTGTACTGCGGATCAGATTTCCAGATGTTCAGACAATTCAAAATCCGCCTTTGACAACATAATCCCTGTCCTGCACTTTGTGTCGAAACAGGGAGTACAACAACGGCCGGCCGGATTAGGTGGCGTATTCCGACAGCCTTCCAGATACTTTTTACACAGTATCCAAATCATTTGAATATTGCAATAGTTTAGACACCTCTTCAAGAGATAACATCTTCCTGTAAAACCGCTTTCGAGCATCATCTGCAGTCAGATCTTCAGGCGTAAGGCTGCCTTCAACTGAAAAGCACCCACTCCTGACGCGACGCAATTGCACAAGATGGGCACCACATCCCAGATCTCTACCAATATCAACGGCCAGGCTACGGATATAGGTGCCCTTGCTGCAGACAACCCGAATCCGCAGATCCATTTCGCTTCCTGTCAGATCCTCATCCTCGCCAATGCGCTCAAGAATTGAAACAGTAATCTCTCTGGGCTCTTTTTTAACCTCAATCCCTCGACGGGCATAGTAATAGAGTGGTTTCCCCTTATGTTTCAGGGCCGAATACGCAGGGGGAGTCTGCATCTGCACGCCCATGAACCGTTGCAGAGAAGCCTCAATATCAGAAGCATTCAAGATACCGACTTCTGTTCTCTTTGTTACTTTTCCTTCCGTATCAAATGTTTCAGTTTCTACACCAAGACGCAGAGTTGCAAAGTACTCTTTCTCTCCCTCCATAAACATTGGGATCATCTTTGTTGCAGGTCTGCCGGCACAGACAACGAGCAACCCGGTGGCAAAAGGATCAAGCGTACCCGCGTGCCCAACCTTTTTCATACCGAGAATACGCCTTATCCTGGCAACAACGGCGAAAGAGGTCAGACCCTCAGGTTTATCCACCAGAAAAACTCCTGCCTGCGGTGCTGTCACTTCAATTTTATTGTTGCCCATGCAGCACCCTGCTCACCTTCTCCTGCACCTGCTGACGAACAGTCTCAATTGAGGTGTCCGACAACCTGAACCCTGCCGCATTCCTGTGGCCACCGCCATCAAAGCCTCTGGCAATGGCTGCCACATCGCATTCTCCCTTTGCACGCATACTGACGGAAACCTGTCCGTTTTTGCCCTCTTTCAAAAACACGGCGATCTTTACTGTTCTCAGGGAGCGTGGATAATCTATAAATCCTTCCACGTCCTGCATCGTGGCGCCACTTTTCCTGAGCATCTGCCGGGTCACATGAATGAATGCAACCTGATCAGACTCATAAAGGGTCATGGTGGCCAGAACAAATTCCATGAGTTTGAGCCTCTCCTTGCTGTAATTATCAAAGAGATGCCGACCGACTTCTTCAGGGCGTACTCCTTTTTCAACCAGTTCAGCAGCAATATGCAGAGTTCTGGACCCGGTACAGTCATAGCGGAAAGAACCTGTATCGGTACAGATTGCCACATAAAGATTATAGGCTGCTCCGTAAGTTATCTCCAATCCCAGGGCCAGAGCCAGTTCGTAAACCATTTCCCCGGTCGAGGAGCGTGATGATTCCACCCAGCGCACAGTACCGAAGTCCCGGTGAGAAAGATGATGATCAATAACGGCAAAGGGACTGATGTTCAGAAATTTTTCCCTATATATTCCAAGTCGGTCAGCATCCCCGCAATCAAGCGCAAGAGCCATCAAATCTGTCGAAGCTTCATTCACAAAACTCTCCAGATCGTCAAGGGAACAGTTTGCCAGTTCACAGCCAGGGAGAAAATCGTATAGATGGGATACGGGCTCTTCAAGGAAACAAAACACCTTCTTCCCCGACACCAGTAACAGATCAGCCAGTGCGAAAAGTGAACCAAGCGCATCACCGTCCGGGTGAACATGGGTGAACAGAACAATATTGCCCGCCCCCTTAAGAGCCTGAACAACTGCGTCAGGAACTGTCACGGACCTTTCTTTCATCGGCTATTTCCTGAAATATGGATTCCAGCTCTTCAACCTTCTCCGCTGTATCATCATAATGAAACTGCAGGGCTGGAGTGAAACGCAGGTTCAGAGTTCTGGCAATATGACTCCTCATGAACCCGTTGGCGCGACGCAACCCTTTTTGTGCCAGTTTTATACCTTTTCTGTTTATTTCATGATCAATAACAGTAAAAAATATTCTGGCAATACTCAAATCATCGGTAACCTCAACCCGGGAAATGGTTATTCCCTGCAATTTCGGATCTCTTACCTTGCTCACCAGCAGGGTGGCAAGCTCAACACGAATCGCATCTGCAACCCTCGCTGAGCGTTTCCTTTCAGGCCTCCTGCCGAGCCCGATGGAATCTAATGTCTGTTTCGGATCCCAGGTCGTCACTATCTCTTTTTTCCTTCTATTTATCTAATCCTGTCCATAAATGGTCTTTTTGCCCGCTATCTGCGTTGCCCGAAAAATTTTATCCCCGGCAGAGAGTTTTCTCGCCGCAGTTTAGATTTTCATTGGCTTTTTGTACGCACTGGGCATAAATGGCCGGATCATGGAGTTGCTACCCCTGTGACCAGTTACCTACAGGGTTGCCTCAACTTCGGTCATAACATACGCTTCAAGGCTGTCACCGACCTTGATATCGTTGAATTTCTCAACCCCAATACCACATTCGTACCCGGAAACCACCTCTTTTACATCATCCTTGAATCGTCTCAAAGATTCAATCTTGCCGGTATAAATAACTACTCCATCGCGCAGGACACGCACACCGGCATTTCTCTGGATTTTTCCATCCACCACAGCGCAACCGGCAATTGTCCCAACCTTGGGAACATGGAAGGTTTCACGCACCTCCGCAAGACCGATAACATCTTCTTTAAACGTCGGCTCAAGCATACCTACCATGGCTTTTTTGATATCATCAAGGGCATGGTAAATAACATCGTAGGAACGGACATCAACTGATTCTTTCTGGGCAAGCTCCTTCACCTTGACACTTGGCCTCACATTAAAACCGATAATGATAGCATCCGAGGCTGAGGCAAGCAGGATATCCGATTCGGTGATGGTACCTGTTCCTTCATGGAGCACCTTGACTTTTATTTCATCCGTGGAAAGCTCTTCCGCCGCCTTGGCAAAAGCCTCCAGAGTACCCTGGACATCGGACCTGAGGACAACACGCAGCTCCTGAACCTCACCCTCACGCATCTGTTCAAACAGTTTATCGAGGGAAATTTTTGTATTCGCCCCAAGTTCTGATTCCCTTGCCTTCAAGGCTCTTTTCTGGGACACGCTTCTGGCCATTTTTTCATCAGTGACAACTATGAACTCGTCTCCGGCGCTTGGAACGCCTGAAACACCCTGTACTTCTACCGGGATCGACGGCCCCGCCTCCTCAATTTTCTGGCCTTTGAAATCCAGCATGGCCCGAACTTTTCCACTGAATTGACCAACAACAAAATGGTCCCCGGTATGCAGAGTTCCATCCTGAACAAGCACAGTGGCAACAGGGCCGCGACCCTTATGCAACTGCGCTTCAATAACACGTCCACGGGCTTTACGTTTTCTGTCCGCTTTCAACTCAAGCATTTCAGCCTGCAGCTGAATCAGCTCCATCAGCTCATCAATACCTATATTTTTCTTAGCTGATGTCTCACAATACATGGTTTCTCCACCCCAATCTTCAGGGGAAAGGTCAAGTTCGGCAAGCTCACGCTTGACCCTGTCGACATCGGCATTGTCCTTATCAATCTTGTTCACGGCCACAATGATCGGAACACCTGCGGCCTGCGAGTGGCTGATCGCCTCACGGGTCTGGTCCATGACACCGTCATCCGCCGCCACTACCAGGATAACAATATCCGTGACCTGTGCTCCCCGTGAACGCATCTCGGTAAAAGCCGCATGACCCGGTGTATCGACAAAAGTCACGTCTCCATAGTTTGAACGGACATGGTAAGCACCAATATGCTGGGTAATTCCACCTGCCTCGCCTTCCGCCACATCAGTTTTTCTGATAGCATCCAGAATCGAAGTCTTACCATGATCAACATGGCCCATAACAGTAACAACAGGAGAACGTGGTTCCTTCTCTCCACCTGATTCGGATTCGTTCAGCATCTGGATCCCGATTTCTTCCGTAATACCCTGCTCAACATCATATCCGAAATCAGCGGCCAGAATGATCGCGGTTTCCACGTCCACGGACTGGTTAATGGTTGCCATAACTCCGAGTCCCATCAGTTTTGCAATAACGTCGCTGGCTTTTACTTTCATACGCTGAGCCAGATCACCGACACTGATGGAATCATATACCTTGAACCGTTTCTTGCTGGCCTTCATCTCGGAGGGAGGAGCCACCGGCTTGGGTGCTTTCCTGCCACCCTTTCTTCCACGCTTGCCACCTCTCGCCTGGTAATCATTGGCAAAATGGGTGAATTTAAGACCTTTCTTACCTTTTTTACCGCCCCGACTGCGGTAGTCATCTCCCTTACCATCATGGGACGCACCCTTTTTCCCTTTCTTTCTGCCACGACCACCATCATCGCGATCAGCAACGGGAGCCATTGCCGCAGGTGTCGGTCTGGCCCTCCTCTGGGAGGCAGGTTTCCCGCCTTTCCTGCGGGGACGGGAAGGCTGGGTTTCCTCTTTCGGTAATTCTATTGTACCAACGACTCGTGCCACATTTTTGCGAACCGGCTGTTTTTTCTCAACCTTGCTTTTTGCTGCAGGAGCTTTTTTACCTGAAACAGCTTCTACTGCTTCTTTTTCTTCAGATTCCGAAGATTGGGGAGTATCAATCTCAGAATATTGCTCTTCTGAAACATCCTTTTCTTTTACTGATTCTTTGCTGTCAGCTGTTTTCTCTGCTGCAACCGGTTCAGGTTTATCCTGTTTTTCGTCCGGAACCTCTTCAGGTACTGTTTCCTTCTCAGGGGATGCGACGTCAACGACAGTTTCTTTTTTTTCTGCAGCCGTCTCAATATCTTCTCCGGATGTGTCATCCGATTGTACAGGACTCTCCGGGACAATTTCTTTTTCCTTCTCGACCACAGGCTCTTCGACCTTCGGCACAGCTTTCGGCCTCCTGCGAATAACCGTTGCTCTTCTCCTGATCACTGTTGACTTACCGCTTTCACTGATCCTTTTTTCAACCAGTTCCGTATCGGTCGATTTCAGAATAGTATTCCGGATCTTTTCAGCGGTTTCGTCATCAACCGTAGAGCTATGGCCCTTAATATCGTACCCGAGTTCCAGCAATTTATCGGCCAACACCTTACTGCTCATGCCGGCTTCTTTCGCCAGCTCATAAACCCTAATCCTGCTCATCCTTCACTCCCGTATTACACCGCAACAATTTTCACTCGCCAAGACCTACGTCGCCCGCACCACCCTTACCGACAAGCTATTATTAATTCTATTTTCTCAAAGACGAAACAATCTTTTCCATTTTTTTTTTCGTTTATACAGCAGCTCAACACACTTTTCATTGGTGCAGCAATATGCTCCCCGCCCAGGCAGCACCTGCCGCTGATCCGCCACTATACCACTGTCCCGCCAGACAAACCTGAACAACCTGTCCTTATTCTTCTTGCTTCCACATGAAATGCATGTTCTGACAGGTCCGCAAATCATCCTGTTAACCTGTTCATGTTTATCTTTCAACTGCCGCTGTCACCTTTTTCGGATTCATCCACCTGCTGCCGGTTTTCCTCTCCTTCCTCGTCCCGGGACAATTCCGGCTCAGAATGATCTTCATTTCCTGATCCACTGTCTTCCATTCCTGTTTTTCCCTCTTTCGGTTCACCATCAAATGGATTGGCTTTCGCAGCGTCAATCAGATCCCGGGCGAATTCATCATCAATTGCACGCAGAACAGTGAGGTCTTCAACACTCTTTTCCGCCAGAACAGATGTTGAGGAAATACCTTTTGCAAAAAGCTGATCGGCGAGAGACTCATCAACTCCCTCCAGAGCAAGTAGAGACTGATATCCCTCATTTTCAAGATTTGCATACCGTTGTTCACTTTTCACATCAATACGCCACCCGAGCAACCTCGAAGCCAGTCTGACATTCTGCCCCTGCCTGCCGATTGCCAGAGAAAGCTGATCATTCGGAACAACAACCAGAAGAGATTTGGCTTCTTCATCAACCCTTACCATACTGACATGGGCTGGAGCCAGTGCATTATAAACGTATTTAGCCGAATCAGGGCTCCAGGTGACAATATCTATCCGTTCCCCCTGAAGTTCCTGCACAACATTCTGTACCCTTGAGCCCTTCATTCCGACACAGGCGCCAACCGGATCGACATCACTCTCCGACGAACTGACCGCAATCTTAGCACGGAAGCCCGGCTCTCGGCTGACGCCCATGACCCGAACAATACCTTCAGCCATTTCCGGGACTTCCATCTGAAACAATTTCTCAAGAAACTCATCGCAGGTTCTGGAAAGGATAAGCTGAGAATCCCTGGCGGTCTGACGCACCTCTTTCAGATAGGCCCGTATACGATCCCCCTGTTTGAAGGAACGTTTAGGGATCTGCTGATCCTTGGGAAGAATCGCATCAGTTCGTCCAAGATTGACAATCATATTGCCGCGCTCAAAACGCTGAACAATCCCACTGACAACCTCGCCGACCCTGTCCTTGAACATCTCATAAATGACTTCCCGTTCGGCGTCTTTCATTTTATGGATAATGACCTGTTTGGCCGATTGCGCCGCAATCCGGCCCAGATCGGTAATATCCTCCATTTTTTCACCAAGCTCATCACCAAGCTGAACTTCAGGGTCAAGTTTCAGGGCCTCTTCCAGAGAGATCTCCATCTGTTCATCTTCCGGTTCTTCCACTACAATCCTGAATTGAAATATCTCGACTTCACCATATTCTTCATTGTAGCGCACCTCTATATCCCTGCGACTGCCGAGCTTCTTCCGGGCAGCCGAACGCACGGCCTCCTCGATCGCTTCTATCAGCAATGCCTTGTCGAAACCACGATCTCTGCAGATCTGGTCGATGATGCGTTTTAAATCCGATAGCATTTCCTTACCCCATCATTATTACTTTCAGCTCCAATCCATGGAGAATATCCTGTTACCAGGGAAATTTTTATCTGTTCCCTGACATATGCCTGCGCTTATTTTTATCGCAGTCCTTGATTTTGAATGAATCTGCTCATCTATTGACAGACACCAACTGACACTTATCCGATTGAATTCGTTACAATTTCGTGATATGTTTTTTTAACAAAACCTTGAAGTTCAATCATATAATTCACAATCGAGTCTGCTTGACAAATCACTTGCCCCCTGCGATCCATCAGCTCACGGATTCAGGAAATAGTCAATCTGGCCTTGTTGACCACTGCAAAAGAAAATTTCACGCTGGATTGATCTTCCAGTTTCAGCAGGATATCACTGCCGTCAACTTCCTCAATAATCCCTTCAAAAATCTTTTGTCCATCTCTTTTTTCCGACAGCTTCACCCTGGCAGTCTTCCCTAAAAAACGGGCAAAATCAGTAACTGAGCGCAGGGGTCTCTCAAGTCCGGGCGAAGACACCTCCAGATGATACGCATGGTCGATAAAGTCTTCAATATCCAGGTAATGACTCAACTCGCGACTGACTTTACTGCAGTCTTCGAGTGTCACCCCCCTGTCTGCATCAATAAACACCCTCAAAACCCACCCGTGACCTTCTCTTCGAAACTGAATATCAAAAAGCTCCAATTCCATCGACGGCAACAGCTGCCTCAAAAATACTTCTATGGTTTCCAGTATATATTCAGACATTTCACTATTTCTACAACGATGTACCACGACAGCAGGATCTGCAGTTCCATTCCCTCAGAAGTCAGAATCCGGACATAAAAAAAAGCGGGCAATGCCCACTTCCAAAAAAAAGCCTTGCCGCAACTGAAGAAACATTACGGAAGGTATAACTTCAACTTCCAGCACCATACCGGACAGTTGAACTGTGCAACATTATCATAACAGCCGGCTGTTGTCAAGCCCAAGAAGTCC
>NZ_JBPLBA010000218.1:0-12999 GCF_054039375.1 Desulfomarina sp.
GCTTCCGGGTACCATGACGTGGACTATTGGAATATCTTCCAGTTTCGTGGCGATCTTCAGGGCTTTTTTGCCAACGGCAATAATCATGGTCGGCCGGTAGGTTGTTATTGTCTGTTTCCAGTAGTTACTGTCGCCACTGTTCTGAAGGACCAGTTCCGTAATATTATGTTGCAGAACAGTTTTCGGGCCGTCTGTACCTTTTCCTGAATTGAGAGCGGACAGAATGCCTTTCGTGGCCTCAACATAGGCAGGGTGGGAACCGCTCAGGAGAACGAGGATCTCGCCTGAAATGGCCGGGGACGGAAAGAAAAGAGAGAGAACAGAGAAGCAGAAGAACAGGATCGGTGCTGCCAGGGCGAAAGAAGTTTGTTTCTTCACAACCGGTGAGGTTCGGTTGCAGGTGTCTCCCGATAAGAGAGTGTTTTCCGGCAGTGGGGACATGTTTTTATATTTGGAGATCTCTTCTGTGGTACAAAACTGCACACATGGTGAACACGTGTACTCTTCTTATTTACTGGAAATGAAGGCCACCCTGAAGATTGTTGTTTTGTTTGTTTTAAGAGTGCTGTTATTCTATTTTAATCATTTTAAACGCTCTTTGAAAGAAAAAACAGAAACAGAGGGATAGAAAAACCTCTCCTGAGGGGGCCGGAATCTCTGAAGCCAGTAATATGGCTGTTGTTCTTTCAGCACTGTTTCTTAGAGTTTGCAGGATTTTATGGCGGGGATTCAATTTTTTGTTATGAGAAGAGAGGAGATTCAGGAAAAAATATTATCTGTTGCCGTATGTCGTGAAATCAGTTCATATTTGGTTGTTTTTGACAATGATTTTTCGTATGGTGACTTTTTCGGCAGTCGTTGAGAATTTTCGACCGCCGGTTGTCGGGGGTAAAGCGGATATTTATTGTGAGGGTGAAGTGGGTGAAAGCTGATGTGGTCATTGTCGGCAGTGGCATTTCCGGTTTAACGGCCGGACTGTTGCTGTCGAAAAAAGGCAGAAATGTGGCAGTGGTGGAAAGACAGGCTGAGTTTGGCGGTGCTCTTCGTCAGTTCAGGCGGAACAGGATTGCCTATGATGTCGGTTTCCATTATACCGGTTGCCTCGGACAGGGAGAACTGCTGGATCTGCTCTGGGGGTATTGCGGTGTCCGTGGACAGATTCCGGTTGTCCCTTTGTCGGATGAAGGATATGACCAGTTTGAGTTTGCCCGGTTCAGGCGTCCTGTACGCGGTTATTTTTCCTATGATCGCTTTGAAGCTGAACTTGTCTCCTGTTTTCCTGGTGAGAAACAGGGGATACAACGATACTTCGCCACAGTTCGGGCCATCTGCGCAGAGGTTCCATTTTATAATACCAGTCTGTCACTGACTCCGTTTCTGCGTGGATATAAGTCGCGTCCCAGGTCACTGGCCGCCTTTCTGGATACTGTTACCGAAAATCGTTATCTCAGGGCTGTTCTCGCTGCTCCCGCCTTCCTGTACGGGGTCCCCGTTGAGTTGGCTTCCCTGGAAATTCACGCCCTTGTTGCCCACGGTTACTATTCCGGAGCATATACTATCAGCGGTGGGGGACAGGCTATTGTTGATGCCTTTGTGAACAGAATGAAAAGTCTGGGTGGAGAAATGTACTCCTCCTCTGAAGTAACGGGGATTCTGGTCAGAGACGGGAAGGTCTGCGGGGTGGACATCAGCGGCGGCAGGCGGATAGAATGCGGCCAAGTGATTTTTACCGGTCATCCTGCACACGTTATTGATATGGTCCCTCCGTCGATTTTCAGACCGGCGTACAAAACAAGGTTGAGGGAGTTGCGTAATTCCCTGTCCATGTTTGCCGTGTTTGGTCAAAGCAGCCGTCCTGTGGAACTGAGCAAAGGCCCATTGAACTATTATCTCCTGCCCGATGAAAACGAGGTCATACCGGAAAACAGTTCCACGCCGCCCCATCTCCGCCCGATGATGATGACCGGAACCGCTGTCCGCCAGGGTGAAATCTTGCGGGGGAAGGAAAATGGCATTATATTGCTCCGGCTCGGTTACTGGGAAGATGTCGCCGCCTTTGCCGGGAGTTGTCCGGGAAATCGTCCCCCGGGTTATGAGGATCTAAAAGAGAGTATCGGGGAAGAGATGGTGAGATCAGCGCAGGAGAGATGGGGGGATATCTGTGGGGAAGTAAAGCCGTCCGCCATAGGCACTCCCCTTACGTTTCGTGACGAGCTGGCTGCTCCGGACGGGTGTGCCTACGGGGCCATGCATTGTCTGGACCAGTTCAATCCGGATGTCCGTACCCGGCTTCCCGGTCTTTACCTGAGCGGGCAATCCACATTAATGACAGGGGTGGTGGGGGCGTCCATCTCAGGGTTGGTGGGCGCCGGAGAAATACTTGGTCTTGAATCCCTGTGGGAGGAAGTAAAAACGTGGCAGTGAACAGGGTCGTTATCACAGGAAGGGGAGCTGTGTCACCGTTTGGTCTGGGAGTTCCACTTCTTCTGGAAAAAATCTGGTCCGGCAGTTCTGCTGTCCGCCATATGGAGGAGTGGGCGGCAATCAAGGGATTGCGGAGTCATATTGCCGCACCGGTGCCGGATTTTGATGCCAAAAAATTACTGCCAAGATCAGCGCGGAGAACCATGGGGGCAATGGCATTGTATGCAACTCTGGCAACCAGGGAGGCCATTGATGATGCTGATATCCCGGAAGGGCTGCTGAAAGGCGGGGGGACGGGAGTTGCCATTGGATCAACCACCGGGAGCGCCGCCGCTTACGAGGAGTTTTACCTGAAATACCTGCCTGAAAAGGTACTCGACGGGATCAAGTCAGGAGAGTTTTTTAAAATGATGGGCCACAGTTGTGCGGCCAATGTCTGTCTGGCCCTTGGTATCGAAGGTGAACAGTGGGCCCCTGTAAGTGCGTGCACCTCTTCTTCCCAGGCGATAGGCCTGGGGTATATTCTGGTCCAGGCGGGACGGCAGGATCTTGTCCTGTGTGGAGGAGCGGATGAGGCCCATGCTTCCGTAACCGGTGTTTTTGATCTGCTGCGGGCAGCTTCCTTTAATAATACGGATCCTGAGGGCGGGTGCCGTCCCTTTGAAAGGGATCGGGATGGTGTTGTCTGCGGCGGCGGCAGTGGAATTCTTGTTCTGGAGAGTCTGCAGTCGGCAGAGGCAAGAGGGGCGAAAATATATGGTGAGATTGTCGGGTTCGGCAATGTGACCGATTGCGGGCATATTGCCAGTCCGGATAAAAAGATGATGATACGGGCAATGGAACTGGCCATGGGGGAGGGAGGTCTTGCGGCCGGAAATATCGACTATGTCAACGCCCATGCAACCGGCACGGAACAGGGGGATATTGCTGAGGCGGCCGCGATCAGTGCCGCTGTGGACAGGGTGATACCGGTCAGTTCTCTCAAAGGTCATCTCGGTCATACTCTGGGGGCAGCCGGGGCGCTTGAACTGATTGTTCTGCTGGAGATGCTCAGTCGGCAGGAAATTATTCCCACGAGAAATCTGGACAGTATTGATCCCCGCTGTGCGGTTGTTGATCTTGTCGGGGAGAAGCGGGCGGCAAAACTGGAAACAGTGTTAAAAAATAATTTTGCCCTGGGAGGAGTGAATACCTCTCTGGCGATAAGGAGACGTATTCTATGATTTCCGACGATGAACTTCGGCAGAAGGCAGTTGAGGTCCTGGCGGAAGAATTTGAGCTTGACCCGGAAGAAATGGGACCTGAGGCAACGCTGTATGACGACCTGGGTCTTGACAGTCTTGATGCGGTAGATATGGTCGTGGTTCTTGAAAAAAGTTTCGGTATGAAACTGACCGACGAGGAAGCGCTGCGCTCAATCCGTACCATGGAGGATCTCTTTCAGTTTCTCATACGGTTGAAAAAAGAGCAGGAAAAAGGCTGAACCGTTGAAAAAACTGTTTTTCAATATTTACTTCTGGTCGGTGTTTATCCTGATAACCTGCGTGGGGCTGCTGATTCTGCCGCTGATTCTTTTTGTTAATGCCTTCCTGATGGGCCGCACTTCGGCTTCCGGCCTGAGAAGAGCCATACGGTTTTACGGTTTTGTTCTTGTTCGCCTGATATCATTTTTCGATCCTGTCAGGGTTGAGTTTTGCGGGGATCATCTGCCTTCGCCGGCCATCTTTGTCGCCAACCATAATTCGGCCATAGATCCCTATCTTTTCGGCCTGATCGTTACCGAAAACGGATTTGTAACCTCATGGCCGTTTAAAATTCCGATCTATAATGTTTTTATGCGTCTCGCCGGATACGTTAATGCGGAAGCAGGCTGGGAAGAGGTTCGGGAGAATTGCAGACAGTTGCTGGAAGCAGGCAGTTCGGTCACTATCTGGCCTGAGGGCCACCGTTCCCGTGACGGCCGTCTCGGTCGTTTTAAAAACGGGGCATTCGCCCTTTCCGTTGACACCGGTTTTCCGGTGGTTCCTGTCTGTATTCTCGGATCCGGCAGGGTATTGCCGCCTGGCGCCAGAATGCCGATTCCGGGGAAAGTGCGCCTTGTCGTTCTGGAACCGGTCTATCCTGAGAGCGGTGATTTCAAGGTGGCGGAAAAAATCCAGCGGCTCCGATCAAAAGTGTATACAGGAATTGAGAGGGCTTTGCAGGAAAGGGGGCATTTCTCAGAGGTTATAAGATCATAGAGTTGCTGTCTCTGTGGTAATTACCCACAGGTACTCCAGCTTTTCACGGTCTCTTTTGTCCGCATAGTAGGCTATAGCGAACAAAAGAGCCTGCAAAAATCTGCAGCACCTGTGAGCAATTACAGTTCAGAGGTAATAAAATCACATAATTGCTACCCCTGTCAGTAGTTACTCTCTGTGAGTATTTACGAAAGATCTTGTTATGAATCAGAACAGTCCATACAGTCTTGAGCAGGCTCTTGCCCTGAGAAGGGCACCCCGGCACGAGATAGAAGAACGACAGCTGCACCTGTTGAAAAAACATCTGGAAAGAGCCCGCAGAATACCATTTTACAGGGAACTGCTCGGCCAGGATGAACAGGCAGGCGTATCGCTGGAAAACGTTGCCGACCTGTCGCAACTGCCCTTCACCTGTCGTGATGATCTTGATCGTCATCCCGAACAATTTGGTCCTGCAGACGGGGATAATATCAGGGATATCGCCCTGACCTCCGGCACCACTGGGGAACCGGTCATTATCCCCTACAGTGAAGCCGATCTCAATCGCCTGGCCTTCAATGAGGCGGTTGCCTTTTATGGGGCGGGGGTCAGAAAGGGGGACAGGGTGCTGCTGACGGTTACCCTGGATCGTTGTTTTATCGCGGGAGTGGCCTATTACAGTGGTATCACCTTTCTCGGAGCCAGGGCAATCAGGAGCGGACCGGGACAACCGGCGCGCCAGTGGCATATCATCGAAAAACTGAATCCGGGTGTAATTGTCGGAGTACCCAGTTTTTTAAAGGAGATCGGTGAATGGGGGGTGGAAAAGGGGCTGGCTGTAGCCGATTCCTCTATACATACTGTTGTCACTATTGGAGAATCGGTACGGCGGCCTGATCATTCTCTGACGGCGCTTGGTGAACAGGTTGAGAGGTTGTGGGGCGCAAAGGTGCGTTCCTCCTATGGTGCCACGGAATTTGAAACGGCTTTTTGTGAATGTGTCAGATCCTGCGGCGGTCATGTGCATCCGGAACTGATGCTGGTGGAGATTGTTGATGATGCCGGGCATTCCCTGCCTGACGGAACAGCCGGTGAAGTTGTCGTGACTCCTCTCGGTGTAGAGGGTTTTCCCCTGGTTCGATTCAGAACAGGAGATATTGCCCGCCTTGAGAGTTCGCCCTGTTCCTGCGGGTGGAATACAAAGCGTCTTGGGCCTGTTGAAGGTCGGCTTGCCCAGCGGTTGAAATACAGGGGAACAACGTTTTACCCCGAAACTGTCTTTCATGTTCTTCAGGAAGATGACCGGATACGGGGGGCCTATGTGGAGGTGAGTACCGGTGATGATGGTGGTGATGATGTAACAGTGGTTGTAGGATGTGATGCCGAAGTCAGCAGAAAAAGTATTGAGGAGAGCCTCCAGGCTGCTCTGAGGGTGCGACCGACTGTGAAAATTCGCAGGAGTGGAGAGGTCGTGGCCAAGATGTTTGAGAGTGGCGGCAGAAAGCCGAAGAAGTTTTTCGATTATCGTTGAGGCGTGAGGAAGGAGATGTCAGGAGACGGCCCGTCCGGGCCGAAAGGATGACGGTTGTAATGACGTGTTTAGGTGATCAGCTGGGGATGGAGTTTTCCCCGGAAGAAATAGCTCGGTGCAGGAAACGTAATGGGTTGCTCTCTCTGGAGTTGGAATTGTCACGGGTATGTAATCTCCGGTGTGTATATTGCTATGCTTCCTCCGGGACAGCCCTGGAAAATGAACTTTCCCTGGATGAAATACTTGATGTTATCGCTCAGGCAAAGGATCTTGGGGTAAAAAAAATCATAGTACTCGGTGGCGGGGAACCACTCCTGTATCCCCATTTATTTGAAGTGATTGACGTGATTCTCAGGGAAAAAATCGTGGTTGATCTTTTCACCAACGGCTTGTGCCTTACCGGAGATACGGCAAAAGAACTTTACAGACGCGGGGTGGGTGTCATTCTCAAAATGAACAGCAGAAAGGCGGAGATTCAGGATTACCTGGCCGGCAAAGTCGGGGCTTTTGCGGCCATTAACAGAGGGCTTGAGGCGCTGCAGGAGGCGGGTTATCCTGATATGGAGCATCCTCTCGGTGTTGAGACAATCATCTGTAATCAGAATTATGATGAATTGCCGGATCTGTGGCGCTGGGCCCGGAGGCAGGATATTGTCCCCTATGTTGAGGCGATGACCATGCAGGGCAGGGCCACGGAACACGATGACCTGGAAGTTGAGCCTGCAATGGTCAAGGCGCTTTTTGAAGAGCTGTCACAAATAGACAGGGAGGAATTCGGTTGCGCCTGGAGTCCCCATCCTCCACTGGTGGCTTCCCAGTGTGCCAGGCATGAATATTCCTGTACCGTTACTGCTGTCGGCGAAGTGCATCCCTGTCCGGGTGTCAGCGTTGCTGCCGGGAATATCCGGGAAAGAAAACTTGCGGATATCCTGAGGGAGAGCCAGGTTATCCGTGAGCTGCGAAATATCCGGACGACGATTAAAGGGAAGTGCGCGACCTGTGATATAAGCGACCACTGTTATGGCTGCCGGGGACACGCCTACCAGGTCACCGGCGATTATCTGGCGGAAGACCCCCTTTGCTGGTTGAAAAAGGACAGTTGATCCATGAAACGACCGGATGAAGTTGACAGAAACAGGATATTTTCCGACCAGGCGGACGAGTCTGTTTCCGATCTGCTGGGGAAGGTGCCTGGCCGCTGGGGCAGGATGACTCCCCTGTGTCGTCTGCTGATTTTGGAGACAGCCCGGTTGCTGCAGAATCGCGGGTTGCTGGAGTGCGGTCACAGGTTCAGTGATTCCGGGCGCAGGGTCGGTCTGATCGGTGGTACGAAAAGAGGTTCTCTCTATACGGACCTTGCCTTCATCCGTTCGATGGAGGAGGGTTTGGCGAGTCCGGCCCTGTTCGGTTATACCCTGCCCAATATTCCCCTGGCGGAAACAGCCGTGGCGTTTGGACTGACAGGGCCGGTTTTTGCCGTGTTTGATCAGAAAACGCCTCTGGAAAAAGCGGAACTGGAAGCGAACCGTTTTCTGGAATCCGACAGGAGTCTGGAGTTAATGCTTGCCTGTTGCTTTGATCATTATCACACCGGGAACGGGCAGGAGGAAATATCCGTAAATTTAACTGTTGTAGAAAAAATATAATGCAGACTGTAACCCTGGTTTATCCCAAATGGCATAAGATTCCCGAGCAGACGGAGTTTCATCTTCCACCCCATGGACCCGTCTGTGTGGCTGCGTCCATTCCCGATAAATATGAAGTCCGTTTTATTGATGAGAATGTGGATAGAATTGACTTTGAGGTGGATACCGATGTGGTCCTGCTCTCCATGATGCTCACCTGCCAGTTGCCTCGTGGAAGGGAAATTGCGGCGCTGTATCGGCAAAAGGGTGTGCCGGTGATTGCCGGTGGTATCTCCACCATGCTCCATGCCGGGGAGGTGGAAAACTTTGTCGATTCCATTTTCCTGGGAGAAACGGAAGATGGTCGCCTGGCAGCTGTTCTGGATGATCTTGAACAGGGGCGGTTGAGAAAGAAGTATGATTTTTTCCATGATTTCCCGCCCATTGAGAGTGTCGGTCCTGCCGATCGCTCTGTTCTCAACGATGAACGGTATGTGTACAGGGGAGTGAGAATGGTGGACCTGGTTCACGCCTCCCGGGGCTGCCGGTTCAACTGTTTTCCCTGTGCTACAGCCTACCTGGGCGGCAGACAGTTTCGTCCCCGCCCCATAGAAAAGGTGGTGGAGGAGATCAGCGCTATCAACAATAATCGTCTCTTCCTGGTGGATAATTCCCTGGCCCAGGATAAGGACTGGGTAATGGAGCTGTTTGACGCTCTTATTCCTTTGAAGAAAAAGTGGATCAGCCATCCAATTCTCGACGAGGATGAGGTCATTGCCAGGGCGGCCGAGGCCGGTTGCTGGTATGTGTACCAGGCGGTTTTTGATACCTCGGATGTGATCAGAAACCGGGTAAAACGTCTCAAGGATCACGGTATCGGAGTCGAGGCGGCGGTGCTCCTCGGCACCGACAACCAGGATGCGGATTATATCAGGAGGCTGGTGGATTTTCTGCTGGAAATTGATGTGGATATGGCGGAATTTTCCATTCTCACCCCGTTTCCCCACACCCCTGTCACAGCCACCTACGAGAAAGAGGGACGTATTCTTCACAGGGACTGGTCCCGCTATACCACGGCAGAGGTGGTCTATAAACCGAAAAATATGAGTCCGGATACCCTGCAGGAGATGTACAGTTACGCCTGGAAGACGTTTTACCAGGATATGTCCCAGTCCCTGCGCATGGCCAGACTGTTTTCCGATCTGGTGAAAAAGGAAATGGCTGACGGCACCTATAAATCCATGAAACTGTCGGAAGAGCGAAAATGGGCGGGAAACTGACCGGAAACGTCCGGGCAACCTGCCTTATTGTCTCCGCCAACCAGGTGGTGACTCCGTACCCCGTTTACCCCATTGGTGCTGCCTATGTGGTTGGGGCATTGCGGCGGTCCGGTCACCGGGTGCACCATTTTGATCTCCTTGCCGATGGCGGCCTGAATGGCCTGATGGACTTTCTCCAGGGGAAGACATATGATTTTGTCGGGGTATCCATACGTAATCTGGATACTGTTGACAGTGCTGATCCGAGGGAGTACCTCCAGGATATTCTGCAGACCGTCAAGGGGATCAGGAAACAACTGGATACAACCCTGGTGCTGGGTGGTCCTGCCTTTTCCATTATGCCCGAAAAATTACTTGCCTTTCTCCAGGCGGATTACGGGGTCGTGGGAGAAGGTGAGATTATTGTTCCCTGGCTGGCAGCGGAACTGGCGGCGGGGCGCAGGCCGAAGGAAAAGATTTTTGTGGCCAGTCCCCGGGAGGGGGAGTGGTATCCGTCGGATCTCAGCATGAGCACGGTGAGGTACTATACGGAGCATGGGGGAATGCTGAATGTCCAGACTAAACGGGGCTGCCCGTACGGGTGCAGCTACTGTTCCTATCCAATGATCGAAGGAAAAACACTGCGTTACCGTGATCCGGAAGATGTGGCCGAAGAGGTCATCCATCTGCAGCGGGAATCCGGAGCCCGCTATCTCTTTTTTACAGACAGTTTTTTCAATGATTCGGAGGGGAGGTTTCTCCAGGTGGCGGAAGCCCTTGTCCGTCGCGGAAACAGTCTGCCGTGGTGTGCTTTTTTCCGGCCCCAGGGCCTGGAACGGGATGAGCTCAGACTGTTGAAACGGGCGGGCCTTGCAGCCATGGAGCTGGGAACGGATGCGGCAACGGACCTGACCCTGGCGGGAATTGGTAAAAATTTCAGTTTTGCAGATGTCCTGCAGGTTCACCGGCGTGTGGTTGCCGAAGAGATCCCCTGTGCTCATTTTGTTATGTTCGGTTGTCCCGGTGAAGATGAAAGGACCATGAAAGAGGGGTTGGCCAATATTGAAAAACTGGAAAAGAGTGTCGTCTTCGCCTTTATCGGTATCCGTATTCTGCCGGGGACCGGCATCTTTGACAGGGCCGTATCTGATGGCATCATTACGGGCGATGAGTCTCTGTTGACCCCGGAATATTATTATTCGCCCGGCATAGGCCGGGAACGGATGGAGAAGATGATACTGGCTTCTTTCGGGAACAGGATGGACAGAATTTATCCCTGCCATGAATTTGAAGAACGAATTGCCATGCTGCATGACATGGGGCACGCGGGACCTTTGTGGGATCTTCTGCTGACAAAGGGGAGGCGTTGATTTGATGTCCCGTCTCAAGGTTCTGCTTGTAATCCCCGTCTATAATCATGGTTCAACCCTGGGAGATGTGGTGGCGCGTGCGATCCCGACCGGGTTTCCTGTGCTGGTTGTGGATGACGGCAGCAGTGATGGCGGCCTGGACAGGGTGGCAAAGTTGAACTGTTATACCCTGAGGTTCTCTGAAAACAGGGGCAAAGGAGCTGCCATCCTTGCTGCAGCGGATTTTGCGGCAGAACGGCGGTATGATGCGATTCTGACAATTGATGCTGACGGGCAGCATAACCCCCGGGAAGCTGTAAAGCTGACGGTTGAGGCCGAACGGGGAGAGTGGCCGGCGATTATTATCGGAGCGAGGAGGATGGTGCAGGATACGGTCCCCGGTTCGAGCCGGTTTGGTCGGAAATTTTCCAATTTCTGGGTGCGCCTGGAAACGGGAAAAGAGTTGAGTGACACCCAGAGTGGTATGCGGCTTTATCCGGTTCGGGAATTGATGCAGCTGCCCCTTGAACGAAAACGGTATGATTTTGAGATCGAGGTCCTGGTGAAGGGAATCTGGGCCGGGCTCGATGTGCGTTCCGTGGATGTGTCGGTCCATTATCCGCCAGCCGGGGAGCGGATAAGTCATTTCGATAAAATAATTGATAACTGGCGATTGACCCGGATTCACAGCAGACTGGTGTTCCGTCGTCTTCTGCCATTGCCGAACAGGCGGCTGGTGGCGGAAAAAACAGAAAAAGAGGAAAAACCGACCGGCGGACCCTGGCGGATCCTGAAAAACATCTGTCGGGAGAATGCCTCCCCCTTCTGGCTGGCGGTTGCGGTCTGGACTGGTATTTTCCTGGGTGCTCTGCCTCTTATTGCCTGTCACACGGTGGTTATTATCTATGTGTCCCATCGCTTTCATCTCAATAAAATTGCGGCGGTGGCGGCCAGCCAGTTCTGTATGCCCCCCCTGGTTCCTGCCCTCTGTATTGAGACCGGGTATTATTTCCGGACCGGCCATTTTTTATTCGATCTATCCCATGAAAAATGGTTATTTGAAGTGCATCACAGGATCTGGGACTGGCTGCTTGGCTCCCTGTTGGTCGGGCCTCTGCTCGGTCTGGTCGGGGCGTTGATCATTTATTTCGCCGCGAAAAGTTTCAGGGTAAGTGAGCGGGATGTCGGCTGAGTTGAGGGGGAAATGGCTTTGAAAAAACGACTGGAGGCATTGGGCCACTGGTTCTTCTATGTGACCATGCGGTTTTTCGGTCATGGTGGCGGCTGTCTGCTGCTGGTACCGGTGATTTTCTGCTATGTCCTTTGCAGCCGCAGGATTCATCGAACGGTTCGTCCCTATCTTGATCACAGGTTTCCTGGGCAAAGGGTGTGGAAATACTGGTGGTATACTTTCAGGAATCTCCTCTCATTTGGGCAGGTTCTTGTTGACAGGGGATGGATCGGCTTGACCGGGGACAGCAGTTTTACCGGTGAGTTTATAGGTTATGACACCCTGGTGAACCTTATAAAAGAGGATAAAGGGGTTGTGCTCCTGACCGGTCATGTGGGAAACTGGCAGGCAGCTCTCGCCCATCTGGACGGCCTGCCGGTGACGGTACATGCCCTGATGCAGTATGATCGGCAGGCTGTGGCCAAACATTTTTTTGATATCAGGGGAAAGCGGAGTTTCGAGATTATTGATGCCGATGGCCCCTTTGGAGGTATGATTGACGCTGCAGCCGCCCTTCAACGGGGGGAGGTTGTAACGATAATGGGAGACAGGCTCATCGGCGGTTCAGCCTCCGATGTTGACTTTCTTGGTGAGCCCCTGAGACTGCCTGATGCCGCCTATATGCTGGCGGCAACGGCAGGCGCGCCGGTGGCCGTTCTGTTTGCCGCAAAGACCGGTCGAAAGACCTACCAGCTGAAACTATGGGATTTTTTTTATCCCCGTTATGAAGACAGGTCCCGGCGGGCACGGATGCTGACGGAATGTACGGGAAAATATATTGCGGCAATGGAGGCATACCTGCAGCAATATCCCTTTCAATGGTATAATTTTTATAATATCTGGAAGCAATAAATAAAATCTGAATCCGTGACGGATTCAGATGAAAGAAGAAAAGGAATAATTGGAACCATGGAAGAGACAAAACATAAAATCAAGGAAATATTGATCAATGATTTAAAAGTACAGGGTGTTACTGTTGATGATATCAGTGATACCGATCCGCTTTTCGGCGAGGGGCTGGAGCTTGATTCCCTGGATGCGGTTGAACTCGTTGTTCTGATTCAGAAACATTTCGGTGTGCAGATAGCCGATATGGACGAAGGTAAAAAAGCTTTTGAATCCATTGAATGTCTGGCCCGCTATATTCTGGATAATAAATAAATTGTTGATGTTATAGGCTATCTTGTTACATTGGTAGGATATTGGTGTGGTGCGAACAGTCAGAAAACGGTCAAGGAGGAAAAATGAAAGGGAAAATATTTTTTATTTCTATCTTATCTTTGTTGCTCTGTACGTCCACAGCGTATTCCAGAGATGTGAAGAAAAGTTTTTCGATCAGTGATGCCATGGGAAAATCCGTG
>NZ_JBPLBA010000219.1:0-3215 GCF_054039375.1 Desulfomarina sp.
GGATCAGAGCCGAATAGAGGCTTTTGCCCTGGAAAACAAGAATATATGATGTCAAAGAGCAATATAGTGGAGAAAAATCCACCTCCATCGTAATGATGGAAATAAATGTGAAACTCTAAACTTTAGTACGACAAAGATAATTATTTTTTTATCGCCGATTATAATAATATTCTCCTGGCACATCCTTACCTCCAGGGCCAGGATTTTTCACACGTCCGGGATATAAAAGGAAACCTTATCATTCCCCCCATGGTTCAGATTGCGCGCAGCCAGGGACAGGGATTTCATAGCTACTGGTGGAAAAAAAACAGTCCGGACAGCCAGCCGTATAAAAAACTGACCTATTCAAAAAATTTCCCCGAACTGAAAATCATCGTGGGAACCGGTGTCTATACCAATGATATCACCACCCAGGTAAACAAACGAAAACAAAAACTGATGACCCAGCTGCGATCAATTGTCCGGGAGACAAAGATCGGCACCACAGGGTATCTTTATATCTTTAACTCTGATGGAAAGATGCTCATTCACCCGAATGACAATATCGAAGGCACCAATTTCAAAAATCTTGAAAACCCGGGAAAACACACAAAAATATTTGACGATCTTGTTCAGGCATCCCGAAACTCAGGGACCCTGTATTACAAATGGGATACGCCGACAGACAAAGGTAATTATATCTATGAAAAGATCTCCTGGATCGAATTCCTGCCGGAACTGAACTGGTATATCGTATCATCCGCCTATGTGGATGACTTAAGAGATACGTCCCGCAGTCTTGCCAACACCATTCTTCTCATCGGTACAATCCTTCTGATTTTTGGCGTACTGGTAAGCTATTTCTTTTTCAGAAAACTTCTTTCTCCTGTAACAACTCTCTCACGACTGGCCAGGAAAGCAGCCGCCGGCGATTACTCAAACAGGGCCGATTTCAAGAAAGATGACGAGATCGGTATTCTGGCAAAATCGTTCAACAGTATGCTTGATACCATTGAAGATAATATCGAAAACCTGGATAAAAAAGTACAGGTGAAAACAAGGGAGCTGGAAGAACAAAAGAAAAAAGCGGAAAACGCCACCCGGTTAAAAAGTATCTTTCTGGCAAATATGAGCCACGAAATCAGAACCCCGCTTAACGGTATTACCGGCATGATTTACCTGATGTCCAATACAGAGCTGACTCTGGAACAGAAGAACTACCTGGAAAAAATATCTTCGGCGTCAACGTCACTTCTGCGCATTATCAATGACATCCTCGATCTCTCAAAAATAGAAGCGGACAGACTGGAACTCGAGATGATCAATTTCAACCTCTACGAGGTCATCGATAATGTGGTCAATATCGTTGAATACCGGGCGAGGGAAAAGAATCTTGACCTGATTATTATATGTGGCAGAGAAGTTAATCCATATCTCCATGGTGACCCCCTGAGACTGGGCCAGATCATTATCAATCTTGTCAATAACGGAATCAAGTTTACCGAACAGGGTGAAGTTTCAATTATTATCAGCAAAAAAGAAACATCGACATACCGTTTTGAAATACGGGATACCGGAGTAGGGCTGAGCGAAAAACAGCAGCAGAAACTCTTTCAACCCTTCTCCCAGGCGGACGGATCAACCACAAGAAAATACGGAGGCAGCGGCCTGGGACTGGCAATATCCCGACAACTTGTTGGACTGATGGGTGGCAGGATCTGGGTTGAAAGCAGTTTTGGAAAAGGCAGCAGTTTTATTTTTGAAGTAAATCTCCATGAACAACAGAACAGCAGATCAACGCCAGTCACTTTCGAAGATAAACGGATCCTGATAGTGGATGATACCCCGGCCTGGCGAACCTGCCTGCGAAAGCTTCTGGAAAAATATCATTTTCACATCGATGAAGCGGCAAGCGGGGAAGAGGCTGTGGAGAGGGTAGAGCACATGACATCATGCTACGACCTGATTCTCATGGATTGGAAAATGACCGGCCTGGACGGCATTTCCACCACTGAAAAAATCAACCGGTTCCACAAGGTTGGGAGACAGGCAACAGTTATGATGATCAGTGCCTTTCGACAACAGCACCTGGTCGACGCAGCCAGGAAGGCCGGTATAGAAATATTTCTCACTAAACCTGTCACTCCGTCCATGCTTGACAGTGTTATATTCACGGTCTTTGCCCCTGAGATGCTGAACCCATGTGAAAAAACTGAACCCCTGGCTCTTGCTGCCTGTAACAATGAATCATTTCATGACACCTCGATTCTTTTGGTTGAAGACAATGAAATGAACCGGGATATTGTCCTCTCACTTCTGGGAGAAAACGAAATATCCATTGATATCGCCACAAACGGTCTGGAAGCTGTCACCATGGTAAAAAGTAAAAAACGACAGCATTATGGACTTGTCTTGATGGATATCCAGATGCCGGTCATGGATGGCTTTGAAGCATCTGAACTGATAAAGAAAATTGACCCGCACCTGCCGATCATTGCCCTGACGGCCAATGTAATGATCCAGGACATCAGGAAGATCAAATCCAGTGGAATGGATGACATTCTGGAAAAACCGCTTGTCCCTGAAAAATTTTTCAAAATTATCCTGAAATATCTCTCTCCTGCCGACACAAGGCATCTGACTGAAAAAGCAGAACAATCCACAACAGGCGAAACTTCGTTATATACAACTCTGGATATCAATAAAGGATTGGTTCACTTCAACGGCGACAGAAAACTGTATCGGAAAATTCTCAATGATTTCATTGTCAATTTCAAAAATGCCGGGGAAGACCTGAAGCATCTCCAGACCACAGACAGAACTGCGGCTGAAAGACTAATTCATACCATCAAAGGACTGGCAGGAAACATAGGTGCCTCCGCTCTTTACAACCAGGCCGAAAAACTTGAAAAGGAATTCACTCCCATACAGGTTGAACAATTTATCGAACTTTTAACTGAAGTCTTTGAAGATATTACGAAACAGTCATCCCATGAAAAACCATCTTTCACCGGTACAATTCTTTCACCCCGTGAAATAACCGTACTTTTTCAGGAACTTGCCAGGGAATTGAAAACAGAAAGGATACTGAAATGCCGCCCCCTGCTGGAAAAGCTCGAAAATACAGAACTCGCTAAAAAAGACCGTAAACTGATAATAAAAATCAGACATCACCTGGAAAATTTTGATTTTGCCAGGGCCTTAACAACTCTGCAGCAAAGAGAACCGTGAAAAGG